>JAUWHV010000061.1 GCA_030605675.1 Deltaproteobacteria bacterium
GTAAAAATGCTTCACATTGAAACCATGGTACTTCTCCCGGTATAAATCCTGAAGAGACAGCACTTCATCTACCGGCGCTCTTCGGTGTGACGCTTTGCCCAGTCTTTTATCATAAAGGCCTTCGATCCCCTTTTCCTCATACCGATTAATGTACCTCCTGAACGTTCTGTCGCTCACTCCCAACAGCCTAGCCGCTTCCTCCTGAGTAAATGACCTTTTCTTCCAATAACCATACGCTTCCACAAATCTCATTTTTCTGACCTCCTGTAACAATTTTGTCCGTTTCATAAGCACCTCCAAGGCACTTATCGAAACCGGACAATTGATGTGTTATAAAAGAGGACAGTTTATTTGTTCGTAACAATATCTATATAAGTGCTTGACAATAGGTAAGAGGGTGATAAAATTATCTAGTTTTACCTTAGTGGAAAGGGGAATTGAGGTTGCATCATATCAGACAAAGGAGGAATAGGGGAATTATGGTTAAAAAATTATTAATTGCCATAGTGGGCGTGAGTCTCCTGATTGGCTGTACACAGATGCTGGAAAAAAGGGCCAGCATCATCAAGATGCCGGAAGTAGCACCCGGGGCCGAATATATGGGCACGGAAGCCTGTCTTGAGTGTCACGAAGACCACGCAAATGACAACTACAATGTACACATGAAGATTGCATCCTTTGAGGTCTCCGGCTACCAAATCGGTTGTGAAGGATGTCACGGACCAGGGTCCGTACATGTGGACGAAGACGGTGACCCGGGGATGATATTGAGCTTCGGCGAGGAGGGCCTTGAAGGCGAAGAGGTTGCAGGAGTATGCACCACGTGCCATCAGGACGGCGCCTTAATGGACTGGGCCGGTTCGGCTCATCAAGAGGACGATATGTCCTGCCTCGAATGTCACAACATCCACTTCAATAAGAAGAAAACCCTTCTTACGAACACCAACGAGTTCGAACTTTGCGGCCAGTGTCACCAGGATATCAAGGCCAAAGGCTATTTGATGTCCCGCCACCCTGTCAGGGAAGGCAAAATGGGATGCACCGACTGCCACCAACCACATGGAACGGATAACCTGGTACCCGGCATGATCAAGACCGATGAGCGTCTTAACGATCTCTGTCTGAAATGCCATACCCGTTATCAGGGACCCTTTGTGTTCGAGCATGAGCCCGTGATCGAAGACTGCACTTTCTGCCACGATGCTCACGGGACAGTAGCCAACAATCTGCTCCTTCAGAACGAGCCTTTCCTGTGCCTGCAGTGTCATGAGGCTCACTTCCATACAACACGTTATAGCGGCGAGCCGCGCAGCAGTTATCCGCCAGGCATAATCGATCCTAATACCGGGCAGCCAGTTGGGGGCGATCAACTGGCTGGTGAACATAGCTGGCAGGGTGCTTTTCTGACAAAGTGCACCAGTTGCCACCAGAACGTGCATGGATCTGATCTGCCTTCTCAAACTGTACCTGGACAAGGCACGACATTCACTCGATAGGGAGGTGAGGATATGAAAATAACTACAACTATTGTAATGAGCGTATTCATAGTCCTTGGCCTTGCCTGTTCGGCATTTGCAGAGGACGCAAAACCTTATGATATTGAAATCAGCGTCGGCGGGTCAATGAACGACTTAGACGGTGCGGGCCGTGTCGCTGAGTACGAAAGCACAGTAGATAAAAATGCCAACTGGATACTGGGCGGTAAGGTCTCCTATACCCTGGACAAAGTGGCATTTGACGCTTACGGAGAGTATCTGGACGGTGATGATCAGGCCTATGGCGCCAATCTGGATCTGGACCGTATCCTGATGTTTGAAACCGACTATCTCCGCTTTTTTCACAGGCTGGATCATGACAACCTTGATCACCTTCTGGCCAGTCTGAAAAGAAGCGGACAAGGAGCTACAGTTTATCACACGGATTTCAATGCCAGCGACAACTATGGCATAACCCGAAGTGAGTGGAAGAATCAAGCTAAACTAAATGTTCCCATGGTACCAGGATTGAGCTTCACTTTTAATCACAGGTTCGAAGAACGCAAGGGCATGGATCAGGCCCGGACCATGAGCAAGTGCTCATCCTGCCACGTAGTGGGCATGAGCAAGGATATAAGTGAAACTACCAACGAATGGAACCCTTCAGTGAATTATAGGATAGGACCTATCAGCATGAACTACGATTTCATGTACCGGTCCTTCAACAGCGGGAGCGATGTCCCGGAGAACCTTTATATGGAAGCCCAGAATCCAGGAAAGCCTCCAGGCGCAAACCTAGATTTTATTGCCCGTCTTCAGTATGACTACGACGACGGATATCTTCCCTATTCACGGACCCCGGACTCGGAAAAATGGTCTCACAAGATCAAGATGAAGGCCGATTTACCGGCAAACAATACGCTGAACCTCGGTTATGTGTATTCAGAAGCTACAAACAATAACTCTGATGACGGCGGTTCCGCCCTGTACGGCGATGCCGGAAAGGAACTCAGTGTAGATTATTGGGCAATTAATGGTGGATGGCGCTGGAAGATCAATAAAGAAATGGCCTTTACCCTGAAAGGTAAATACCAGGATATGGACGCAAGCGAAGTTGGTGTTGACGTCCGCGATATTGAAGCCGTTATTGCCGGAACAGAACAGACCTATGCAGAGTTTCTTGGAGAGGACTTCGATTTTAGGAGACATTCGGCTTACGACGAGGATGAATACAGCCTTGACGCCAAATTTGCATGGAAGATCCTCAAAGAGCTGAAATTGAAATTAGGATATGGACTGGAATACCTGGACAGAGAAAATGCCGAGTACCACCATGTCACCGATGACACCACTACCCATAAATTTTCTATAGGTAGTAAATGGCGGCCTGTGATGGGTCTTAGAGTGACTGCCGACTATGCATTCACTTATGTGGATGATCCCTATGTCTTCCATAATGCAATATGCCCGTCCTGGGAAGAGGCGCAGGCATTGGGATTTGATCCCGGAACATATTCTACAAATAGCTGGTACTCCAAATACGTCTATGGCGTGAGGACCATGGATAGATCCAACCAGCCTGAAACCGTCCATGACATCAGGCTGAAGACGCATTGGATGGCAGCCAGCAATATCAATACAAACGTCCACATGCACTATAAAATCTCGGAAAATGGCGATGTTGGCGGGAGCGATTGGGAACAGAATATGTTTAATGGCGGCTTAAACGTCATGTACACTCCGATCACCAAACTCGCGATAAATTTCGGGTATAACTATTTCTATGACAAATATGAAGCCATGTTCTGTTCGGCTTTCTACAATGGGTGAGCGGGTGCCGTCGGATCCTCCCAGTTGGGAGGACAGGATGATAATTACGAGTACGAGACCGAAGCCCACACCTTTTACGTTGGCGCTAATGTCAACCTGATACCAAAAAGGTGGGATGCTTCAGGCGTATTTTCCTTCACCAAAGGCACAGCCAATATACATGATTTAGGCTTTACCTCTTCCTCTGATCCATTTCCTCTTACAGTCGCCGGACGTACGGACGACTATAGCTTCACCTATATCAACGGTTCCGAGGAATACTCGGATCTGGAATATATCATGTGGGAGCTTGAGCTTACGACAAACATTACTATTACCGATCAGCTCGGGCTTACGTTTACCGGTTTGTATTCTGATTACAATGACCAAGAAGAATACGTGTACGGCGAACTTGACGGTAAAGTATTTAGCGTGTCAGGTTTTATGACCTACCGCTTCTAATCCGCTAATCACATACAACTAAAAAACGGGGGCCTCAAAGGCCCCCGTTTTGCGGTTTTTTAAAATCGTTATGCAAAAAGGCATTTTCCGTAAGAAAAGCCGGATTTTAGCGTTGAAGTTTTGAGGGCTTCTTCCCTAAACAGACCTTGAGACGTTTTAAACGATCTCCACGGTAAATCGAGACCAGAACTTCCTCTTCAGGCTCTTTGGTCAGCAGTATCCGAATTGCCTCGGCGTCTGATTTTACCTCTTCGCCAGCAATTGCAACAATAATGTCTCCTCCTACAGGGTAAAGACAATTCCCAAGGCGGAGATCCTTCTCACTCCCTTTTATCCCCGCCTTGGCAGCCGGCCCTCCAGGGGTTACATTTATTACAATAGCCCCTTTTCCAACCGGGAGATCAAGAAGCCTGGCCAAGGCCGGGGTGACATTCTGAAGGTTCGCCCCCAGCCAGGCACGTGCTACGCAGCCCTTGGAAATGAGCTGTGATGCCACCCATTCAATGGTCTCAAAGGAAATAGCAAAACCCACTCCCGGTATATGTTTTGAGGGACTGAATATCAAAGTATTTATCCCGATTACCCTGCCTGATGAGTCAACGAGTGGCCCACCGGAAGTGCCTGAATTTATGGATATGTCAGTCTGGATTACGTCGTGAACTACACGTCCGTCAGGTCTGGAAATACTGCGTCCGAGGGAACTGATCACGCCCTGTGACACTGTGTACCCTGTTCCAAAAGGATCGCCCAGCGCAAAGACTTTCTGGCCTATGCTGGGCTTTGTGGCTGCGAGTTGCATTGGGGCAAGGGATTCAAGTTCCTTTTGAGGCGCTCGCAACTCAAGTATTGCAAGATCGGTTTCGCTATCGGTTCCCACTAACCTGGCAGGCCACTTACAGCCGTTCGATAAGATAACCTCTATGGAGTGCGTATCACTGATAACGTGATGATTTGTCAAGATATGTCCGAGGTGATCCAGGATAAACCCGGAGCCTGAGCCTTTGTGAGGTACCGGATCCAGATAAGAGTCGGGCGCAACTGCTGTGCTGGTGACGTTTACAACTCCCCCTGAGAGTTTTCTGAAGAGCTTGACTGTATGTTGTTCATCTGCCGTAAGTCCCATGCAAGGCAAAGGACTTAGGAAAACAGTAGCGAAAACAAAAAACGCAATACCTTTTGAAATAGATCTGATCATGGGTCTATAGTCCTCCCATTTTAAGGGCCACGGCTACTATAAGAGCCAGTATCAAACGGTAATATACAAAGGGATAAAATGTGTGCTTGTCGAGATAACGCATCAAAAAAGCTATAACTAAATATCCGGAAATGCCTGCAGCAATAAAGCCCCAGAGAAAGTCCATGCCCAGGGTCCCAAAACCATCCTGCCAAAGCTTAAGACCCTCGTATAACCCTGCTCCTGCAATTATGGGGGCGGAAAGCAGGAACGAGAAGCGGGCCGCAGCCCTCCTTTCAAAACCCAAGAAAAGGGCCATTGTCATGGTTATCCCACTCCTTGAGACACCAGGTACAATAGCAAGGGCCTGTGCTGTTCCAACGCAAACGGCATCCTTCCATCTGAAATTTTTAAAACCGCGCTTATGAGATGCCAGGCGTTCTGCTAACCACAGGAGCAAGGCAACCCCGGAAAGGGTCGCTACCACTACCCACGGGGAACGAAATACAGTGGAAGCAGCCCCCTCCAGGAAGTAACCCAGAAAGGCCCCTGGCACAGTGCCTATCAGGATGAGAAAAAGAAGCCGTCTGTCTCCTTTTCTTGATGTCTTTCCCGGGACCAGAGATTTTGCCATGCCTACCCAGTCCCGCCAAAAATATAAAAAGACGGAGATCAAGGTGCCCAGATGAAGAGTAACATCAAATGCAATGGGGGTATCCTTGAGACCCAGAAAATACTCCGCCAAAACAAGGTGGCCGGAGCTGGACACGGGCAAAAACTCAGTAACGCCCTGAAGGATTCCAAGAAATATGGCCTCTGTAGTTGTCATTTCTGTATTGTGTAATTACGAAATATTAGCTAGAGGAAGCAGATAAGTCATAAAATATAAACAAGGAACCATAAACCAGAGTCTGTTATGATTCAATCCACAGATTTCGCAGATTACACGGATTACTCTAATCATTATGATGGATGATACGAAATCTATAGGGTTTAATTTAACTGATCGGCCATAGGTACCTAAACGATGAGGAATAAAAAAATCCCTTTAGGCCAATTGCTTATGATAGGCATACCAGGTACTAGTTTGGACCCTGAAAGCCTTTCACTTATAAAAGAACATGGAGCAGGAAACTTCATCCTTTTTACAAGGAACGTAAAGGGAGGCCCTGACCAGACAAAGAGACTCTGCGATGACCTTAATGAGGCATGTGCTGATGCCGGGGTTCCTCCGCCCCTGATAGCCGTTGACCAGGAAGGAGGACCTGTCCAGAGACTTGGCCCCCCTTTTTGGCCGGAAATTTTTTCCAACCAGGAAGTGGTCCTGTCCGGAAATCCAGAGACCCAGGCAAACGCCCAGGCAGAGACCGCTGCAAAGATCCTTAAATCTCTGGGGATAAGGCTCAATCTGGCCCCGGTCCTGGACCTGGCTCCAACCGGGACGGAAGGTGTCCTGAAAGGGCGCTCATATGGACCTGATCCCCGGGAAGTGTCAATCCTTGGAGAAAAATATATCCGGACACTACAAGCCAACGGAGTAGGAGCCACTGCCAAGCACTTTCCAGGCATAGGTCGTGTGGAGAAAGATCCCCATTTTCAGCGACCGGTGGTCAATGCCACAAAGGAGACATTGATGCATGAGATGTCCCCTTTCCGCGAAAGTGTGAAGGCAGGAGTCAAGGCCGTAATGACCTCTCACGTGGTATTTCCCGCACTGGACCGGGACGAGCCCGCTACCTTTTCAAAGATTATAGTAAATGAACTCCTTCGCCGCGAGATGGGCTTTCAAGGTCTATTGCTAACCGACGACCTTGAGATGGGGGGAATCACCGGTCACGGCTCCTTGGGCGAGGCAGCAGTAAAGGCGATTCTGGCCGGGCATGACCTCCTGCTAATTTGCCACAGGGCCCAAAGGGTGAGGGAGGCATTAGACGCCTTAGACAAAGCATGGTCCCAGGGTATACTTAACACAGGAAAGCTGGACCTGAGCCTTATGCGAATTGCCAGGTTAAGGAAACAGAAACAATTGAGGAATTAAAATAAATATAACACCTTCAATTCCTCAATCCCTAAATTCCTCAATCCCTCAATATAACTCCTGAGATGACCTTTGTGTTCCCTCCTGGCAAACTCTCTTTTTTTACCTCAGAGAAATGGCTCTTAAAAAAACTTGCCTCCTGTCTGAGAAGGGCCTTAGATCCCAAATTCCCTGATACTAACATCCTGACATAAAAAAGGAATTTAATAAACTTTTTTCTGGGGACCTCGTGTTCCATCATGCAAAACCTGCCCCCGGTCCGGCAGACCCTTTTGATCTCCATAACGGTCTTTTCTCTTACATCCCCTTTTAGTTCATAAAATGCGTGGGAGCAGGTTACAGCGGAAATAGTCCTATCCTTGAAGGGGAGGTGCTGGGCCTCGGCCTGTATCAGCACTATGTTTTTTTTGCCTCTCTCGCGTATCTTTTTAGCAGCTTTCTGGAGCATTCCGCTTGAGAAATCAAGCCCAATCACCAGGCCATCGCTGCCCACCTTCTCAGCCAGGAAAGGCGGAACAGATCCGGTCCCTGTACAGAGGTCTACAGCCACGTCCCCTGTCTTGAGTCCTGTCCTGTCGGCCAGAGCACCACGAAGACGACCCTGGAGGTCGTGGGAGTGGAGTTCAATAATGCGGTCGTAGACTTTTGAAAACAGATTATAGTAGGATTGCCTGAGTGAGCTCAAATGAAACCCC
>JAUWHV010000123.1 GCA_030605675.1 Deltaproteobacteria bacterium
GTGAACTACAGGCCAACCGCCCCTTTCAATGTTGTTAATCAATATATCCAGACTCCCAAAGCGGTCCTGAGCGGTGCGAATTACCTTTTTCACGTCTTTAAGACAAGTAAGATCGGCCGGAACGGCATGGTAATCAACGCCTGTTTCTTTCATATGCCTGTGCATACTCTCAAGGCTGTCCAGCCAGTCGTGGTAAGGCAAAACACATTTAACCCCTGAACGGGATAGCTCAAGGGCTATGGCAAGACCAATGCCTTTTATGGCACCGGTAACAATGGCAACCTTGTTTTCGGATTCCATAGATAATTTTCCTCGTCAACAAAACAGAAGGTTCATCGTGGATTACTGGGGTAATCCACTTGAACAGCTATTAGCGCTTAGCTTTTAGCAGTCAGCCAAAGTAGTTTACACTTTTTTGAGATTAACTCGCTTTGTGGTGGGCACAGCCCACCCTAAAGAATAAGTGTAAACTGCATAATGAAAGATGCCTGAGTTTACTTCCTTTTTTAAATTCAAAATTCAAAATTTAGAATTCAAAATTGTGTCTGAACGGCCTTTTCGTTCAGACACTGACTACTTGTTTATCCCTGTAACGCGATTATAGTGATATGCAAAGCCGTTTGCAAAATTCCGGGTAAGCGTTCACAGGGCACCGCATCTGCTTTGTTGTCGGGCACTTGAAGTACAGGGAGTACGTCTGCGTACCCTCCGCCTCGCATCTGCAGCACCCTGTAAACGCTTACAGTTCAGTGGGTTGCGGTAAAACGGGCGTTGTAATCCCGTGAACGGTTACAATTTCGGATTGCGAGGAAAACCAAGTTATGCATGTACAAAAAGAAAAAAAGGATTTGATAGCTCCTGTTCAAATGGATATTAACAGCACTTTTACCTTTGCCTGTGAAAAAGAAATGGCCTGCTATACTCAGTGCTGCAAGGATGCTCATATCATGCTGACTCCATATGACATAATCCGCATGAAACAGAGGATGGGCCTATCTTCAGATGAATTTCTTCAAATTTATACAACCCTTGGATATATTGAGAAAACAGATCTGCCGATCCCTGTCATGAAGATGCTGGAAGATGAGGAAAAAACCTGTCCGTTTCTGGATGAGTCAGGGTGTGGAATATATGAGGATCGCCCATTGACATGCAGGTACTATCCTTTAAGTGCCGGGATGTTCCACAACAGTGATTTGCATTCTGATGAACATTTTTTTGCCCTGGTGAAGGAAAGCCACTGCCTTGGACACGATCTCGGCAGGGAACTCACAATAGAGGAATGGCGTAAAGACCAGGGTATCATTCCCTACGATGAGGCAAACTTCGGCTGGACAGAGATGATCCTCAAGCGCAAATCCCTGGGTCCATTCGTTACTATTCCTGAAAAAACGCTACAGATGTTCTTTATGGGTTGCTACAATGTGGATCGATTTCGCCGTTTTGTGTTCGACAGCCTATTCCTCAACATATACATTGTTTCGGAAGAAAGGAAGAAGAAAGTTTCAGAAGACGATTTGGCGATGCTTGGTCTTGCTGTTGATTGGCTGAAGACTACTCTAATGGGGGAGGGCAAGCTGGAAATCAGGGAACAGGTAGCTGAAACAGATCCAGTAGAGGTTGAGGCTTAGGACCCGTAAAGGAGTTATTCCTTTACTGGTCCTTGGTCCGATTTATATACTGTTGAGCCTTTTCATTAAACATCCGTAAGCGTTCACAGGTTCAGGGTTCAACGTTCAGGGTTAAGGAAAAGAATGAAATTGGATCCCCGAAATCCTCGTACCTTGAACCCCTGAACGGTGGTGGTGCAGTGCTGGCTCTCGCAGGGACTTCACTTCAGCGCATGCCGCGGTTTGCGTCTTCTGCTGCGTGGGCGGGCGATGTTGCCCCGGGGACGTCCGCCGCCACTGCTGCGGCCGAAATTCTTCGGCGCGGGCTGGCTGGACCGGAAGGCCTCGTCGCAATTATAGGCGTGTTCCATCTCGGCGGGCACCGGCCTGCCCAACAGGCGTTCTATTTCCCGCAGATAGGCCCGGTCCTCAGCACAGCAGAATGAAATGGCGTTACCGCTTGCTCCCGCCCGGGCGGTGCGCCCGATGCGGTGTACGTATGTCTCGGCCTCCACGGGAAGATCGTAGTTGATCACGTGGGTGATGTCGTCCACATCCAATCCTCGCGCCGCCACATCGGTGGCAACCAGCACCTGGAAACAGCCCCGCTTGAAGCCGTCCAGCGCCTTGGTGCGCATGGCCTGGCTCTTGTTTCCGTGGATGGCGGTGCCGTGAATGCCTGCTGCACCCAGCTTTTTCACTACCCGGTTGGCGGTGTGCTTCATCTGGGTGAAAATGAGGGCCTTATTAATCTGGGGGTCGCTCAAAAGGGAGACCAGCAGGGAATCCTTGTTCTTTTTCCCCACGAAGAGCACCTTCTGGGCGATACTCTCCACCGCAAGTTTGTCGGGCGTGATGGTCACCCGCACCGGGTTGCGGACCATGGTGTTGGCCAGCTTCATCATTTTCGGGGCCATGGTGGCCGAGAAGAACAGGGTCTGGCGCTCAGCCGGAATTTGAGACAACACCCTCTTGATGTCGGGAATGAAGCCCATGTCGAGCATCCGGTCCACCTCGTCGAGAATGAAGACCTCCACCTCATTCAGGTGGATGAATCCCTGCTGCATCAGGTCAAGCAGCCGGCCGGGAGTGGCCACGAGAATATCGACCCCACGGTTTAGGGCCTTGACCTGGCGGGACTGGTTGACCCCGCCGAAGATCACGGTATGGCTGAGGAGAAGAAAGCGTCCATAAGTCTGAATGCTCTCCCCGATCTGCGCCGCGAGTTCGCGGGTGGGGGCGAGAATGAGTGCCCGGGGGGTTCCTTTCCGTGGCCGGCGGTAGTTGCCGGAAAGCCGCTGCAGGAGCGGCAGGGCAAAGGCGGCGGTCTTGCCGGTGCCGGTCTGGGCGCAGCCCAGCAGATCTCGTCCTTCAAGCAGGTGCGGGATGCACTGCACCTGGATAGGCGTGGGAGTGACGTATCCCTCCGCGGCCACGGCTCGTTGAATTTCCGGAATCAGAGCGCCAAAGGCGTCTTTCGGAAGCTGGGGCTGCGTTTTTAGTGCGGAATGGCCGGTGCGCACGCGCGGTGCGCGTACGTGTAGGCGTACGTATTCTTTCATATTTTTCCTGGTCCGGGGTTATACAAATCTCTACCCGCCGGACGCGTGGAAAAGAAAGGACCGCAATGATCGCGGCAATCGGGCGTCCCTGCTTAAAAGGCCGGAATGCACGGTATGAACTAATAGGAAATCGCTTCTGGGCCGCTATGGACACACGCCCAGCGAAACGGTCGCAAGAGAAAATCCTCGAAACCAATACAATACCGGAATGTGGCCGGGAACGCAAGCACTAAGGACCAGTAAAAGAATAAGTCATTGGAATTCGCGCTCAGATTTAGGTCGGATTTGGTCGATTTGATTGAGCGAAACCGCAGGCATAGCGGTGTTATGTTGAGGATTTTGCGATTGAAAATCGATCAAAGATGGCCTGAAGATGAGATGCGAAGCCGAGAAGTTATTCCTTTACGGGTCCTAAGATAGACGGCGCGCTTCAGGAGGCGTGGGAAGGATAAGAAATCAATCATCCTTTGGGGACACCCGTCACGGATGTCCCCAATTAGAGCGATAGCACTGAGCTGTTAATGCCTTTTAATCCACTTAAATATTGGCATCCACACCTTATCCTCTGCATTATCAGCAAACAACGGGTCAATATGTCCATAATCTAAAGCTACAGCTTCTGTTGGATATAGCCGTACTATCAACGATTGTTTATCAGTGCTTCCCAAAAGCTCTAAGACATATTCTCCGTATGCCCCGAATCCGCCTGCTGCACCCACATAGAATACCGGAGTCTCAATTTGATCTAAATAGTCGTCATAGGGCGTGGACTCACTGCACATAATAGCCTCGCCATCAATTATTTCTCCAAGGCTCTGAAAACTTGGTACTGCAAAGGCAAACCCCAGCATGTAGTCAGAGTTTGTAAACTGCAGACCTGTTGGGAGGCCGGATTCATTAAATGTCCCGGCGCAGTAATGATAAAGTGGTACCGGTGAGGTCATGGGCGGAGGGTATGTAGCATAGGTTGCAGATAGAGCAAGCCATGCTACCTGTTGATTTGTTAAATATTCAAGTCCTGGAATTACGGAATAGTCCTCAGGGTATGTAGCTGCTAAATAGGCAATGTATTTTAGAGTTACTGCTTCGTCGCTATAGCAGGTTCCAGAGTCGAGCAATGCTTCTAATACTCCCAATCTAGTACACGCGGCATCTATCAACCCTTCTTCCTCAGGATCAAACTTATACACCATTTCAACCGGTATTATTCCTCTCAGGCTTTGTCGCCACCATGGTAGCTGGGTCTCTTCATTGGCGTATGCGTAAGTAAGCTGGGCGCCCCTGCTGTGTCCGAGCATGAACATTTTACCAAAACCACTCCCGGTCAAACCTCTTACCATCTTCGCAATCCTTACCGCAGTCCTTATGTCTTTTAAGTGCAATGCCGTGTCCCAATTTTTCATAA
The DNA here is from genome assembly GCA_030605675.1 of Deltaproteobacteria bacterium. GTDB lineage: Bacteria > Desulfobacterota > Dissulfuribacteria > Dissulfuribacterales > UBA3076 > UBA3076. The sequence continues at coordinate 4,578 of JAUWHV010000123.1, forward strand.
ATTCGCAGCCATCAACATAGCAGTAAGGAATTTCAACAGGCCCGGGGTAATTATCAGGTACAAATGTCCACCTGAGGTCTATGCCCCAGACATCAATGCTTCTCTGTGCCAAATAGATTGCCAAACTGTGCTTGATAGGAACTTCACCTGATTGGGTGCTCATTAAAAAGCCACTTCTAAAGTCGCAGGTATCCCCGTGAATCATCATTATGCCCCTTGGAGATTTAATCGGACAATATGGCCGGCGCTCCTTTACGACTCTGTGAATCCCGATCGTATCAAATTCACCAGGCCCAACCTTTAGCACTAAAGTATATTCATAGATATCGTCCACTAAGTGTCTTCTATCAAGTGAGACCAGGCTGGAATTAAATCCATTATCGTTTGCTGCAAAACTAATTGATTGATCCCATCCTGTTAGACCTAAATTTTTTGCCAAGGCAGTGCCTAAGGGCATGCACATCATAACAATTATTGTGATCAATAAACCAAAAAGCCCCCTTCTCATTATTATCCCCTCCTCCAAATAGTGTAGTATAAATTCCGGCTTCTCCAGGGTAGTACCTTCCAAAGGGCACTACCGCTTTTTGTTGAAATGTCGAGCAGCCCATTTCAACCATCATTCGACTATAACATCTTTTATTTCCTACATGTCCCGGCCTCCTTTGTGCTTCTGATTGCTATTCCTCCAATGACAGCTTCTTTGTAGCCTTATATCATAATTAATAGCTTAATCCGCCAAATTAAAAGAATTCAACAGCTATTCGTTGCATATTGTTGACAATGTGGGCGAATCCGAAATGTAGGGGCGGGGTTTATCACCGCCCGAATTGCTGCTACTTATGACGTTTTGTGTATGATAGCACGACTGAACAGACATGCCAGAGAGATAGTTGTAACCGGCATCTCCTCAGTTAGCCGCCCCAGCTTATAGTGCTTCCGGATCTATCTCCTGTGCGACCTCATCCTGCAACGTGGCCAAGCACTTCTCAAAATCCGGATACAGGCGAATCAAACAGCGCCGGAGTATCTACACTTCAAGGCGTAATGCATCCATGACTGCCCGCTGGTTACGCCTGAGAGCTTCCAGTTCCTCTCCATTTACGGCGATCTCTTTCTGAAGAATGTTGAGTTGCTTTTCGATCTCTTTTTCTTTCATTCT
>JAUWHV010000114.1 GCA_030605675.1 Deltaproteobacteria bacterium
GAGATCAACAATGAAAAGGTCTTTGTGCTCCGCTTTATCCAGGGCCGCAATCCGGACTGGGTGCAGCGTCCTTTCTTTGCACGATTCGATCCTGAAGCTACCTGGCTGAATCACCTCCGCCCGGCATTCGGTGCTGAAAAATTCTTCTACGAAGATGAATACCAGGCCATCTGTGAAAAAGAGCGAGGCATTGAAGACCCATAACCGTTCACGGATTTATAGATGGAAAGGTTCTGGGTTCAGAGGTTCAAGAAAAAAATGAACATTGAACATCGAACGTCCAACATCGAACGTTGAATGGGAAAAAATGAAGAAACAGACTTATGACCAGGAAAAAAGACTGCTCAAATATACAGAAATAGCCGTTGAATGGTAACTTCTCAATAAGCCTGGGTAACAGTCACTAGATAGTCGCAAAATATGATTTGACGGACTTATTGAGAAATTACGTTGAATGTTCAGTATTGGATATTCGTTTTTCATTCGACGTTGGACGTTCATCTTTCAAAACAATTCCATACGGCATAAATGTAACCTGTGAACGCCTACTCACTTTAGTTTCAGACCTCGGCATAGCTGTTCAAGCGTGTCGTCATAGACCCCGGCCATCTGGTTTCCGGCCGGGATTGCAGGCGTCGAACCGGCCAAGATCCAGACCCAGGGGAAGGACCCGCGACTTGGACCTGAGTATTTTCACAGTATCGAGTTCATTATAATCCGGAAAGTGTTTTAGAAGACGTGGCAGTTCTTCAAAGAAGGATTCCAGGTGAAATCGCGAATTAAAAAGCACAGTGTCAGCCGCCATGGCGCTGGCATAGTTAATGAAACCGTAGTGAACGTCACGTCCTTTGAGAAGATCCCTGTCGTCAACAGACCAGGGGTAAGTAAGCTGGTTTTCATGGAAATACAGCGCCGTCGGGGTATTATAGGTGCGGGACCTTGTCAGGGCCAGAAAAGTTGTGAGATCGAGCATATCTGTGGTCAGGATGAGATCCGGCGCGTATTCTTCAGCCAGAAACTGCCTTGCCAGGGTCACAGCGGCGCCGTGCATACGCCATTTCCAGAAACGACCGGGCAGAGTGAGCGTACTCACGAAATGGCGGCTGTGTGTTGCAAATCCAGAGGCCCAGGCAGCATGTGAGCCTGTATGGTATGGTTCTATAAGAAGTATTTTCATGAAAATAATTGAAGGATTTAGGGATTGAGGAATTGAGGGATTAAGAACAATAGAATACCTTCAATTCCTCAATGCCTCAATCCCTAAATTCCTCAATCATCCCTTATCATGACCATTAGCCAAGAAAACCACATCATAACTCTGCGGCCCCGCCTCGACCTCTATGGGCCAATTGACGAGGAATTGCTGAAAAAGGCTGCAAGCAATGCACTGGAGCGCCTTGAAAAACCGCTAGCCCTTACTCTGGTCGTCAACGATCCCCAACGCCAGACCGACAGTCCAAGGGTACTTAAGGTCCTCAGCCATTTAATTGATCCGGCTTGCATTCGGATCCTGGTTGCAACCGGCACACACCGCTATTCTTCAGAGAAAATGCGCGGTTTCCAGCTTAAACTGATCCAGGGTCTGCCAATTGAGGAGATTCAATGGCACGATAGTCAAAGCGATAAACTGGTCCCGGTCAGGCCGAACGGGTGGAGAGTGCACCCGTGGCTTATTGGGGACAGGCCTGTACTGGCCATCGGAAGCGTTGAGCCGCATTACTTTGCCGGATTCACAGGCGCGCACAAGACCCTCACCATAGGCTGCGCTTCATACGCGGACGTGGAATCCAATCATGCCGCTGCCCTTCTTCCCGGCTGCTGCCCCGGCCGTCTCGCAGGTAATCCCGTGTTTGAAGGAATTTCGCAGATGCTGGAGGACCTGGCCGCCTCGCAGCGTCTGGCAGGGGTAAACCTTGTCCAGGTAGGCAGCACGATCATTGCTGCCGCCGGGGGCATACCGCTGGAGGTCCTTGACGCCCTCACTCCCACAGCCCGGGAGGCCTTTATTCAGCAGATCGACGTCCCTGCCGACGCAATTATTGTAGAAACCGCCGGCCCGCTTGGACAAAGCTTTTACCAGGCGGACAAGGCCATAATGAACAACCAATGGGCTGTCCGTAACGGCGGCGTGATCGTCCTGTCGGCCCCTTGCGAGAACGGTATCGGACAGGACCACTTTGTAAAACTGCTCGTCCAGGCACCCACCGCCTCGGCCGCTAAGGACATAGTCAGCCGCCGCGGATACAGGCTGGGCGACCACAAGGCCGTTGGGATACGAATGCTCACCGATCCTAATTGCCGGGCCGTAAAGGTATTTGTGGTCAGTAAGGGCCTCTCGGAGGCCGACATAATCGTACTGGGCATGACCAAGGCCATGAGCGTGGATCAGGCCCTTTCTGCTGCGAGAATCAACCCAACCCATCATCGAGTCTATCGCATCATGAACGCGGGCAATCTTTGCGTCCTTGCAAAAGGCAAAGTTGACACATCTTGTTGACACATCTTAATGTACTTCTTATATTTAATATGAATTGAGGGATTGAGGAATTGCGAATTAAGGGATTGAAGAATTGAAAATATTTTTTGATTATAATCCCTCAATTCCTAAATTTCTTTTATTTGCCTTTCAATATGGGGGCGAACAGGATTCGACGGGGGTATGGAAGCTTAAGTGGCGTGCCGGGGCCCTGCAACCTCGCAAAAAAGCAGGAAAAAACACAAAAGCCGACTCTGATTACGAGTACGCACTGGCCGCTTAGACCGGCCACATCTAACCTGGTATGCCTGTGGACCGGGATTAGGTGAAAATTTAGCAGGCTAGCTTCTCTTGGGTGCTTGTCCCTTTAGGAGCAAAAAATCTTCAAGCTAGCCTGATCTGACCCTGCCTGGGTGAGACAGATCAGGCGAAAAATAAAAACTCAGGCTACGCACGTAGATGCTTGAGTGGAATACTTTCGGACGCGGGTTCGATTCCCGCCGCCTCCACCATTTCTTGAAAAACTCTTTCTTGTTGAGCCTTTTGCAAAAGGCTCTACCCAACATTCTTGACAGCTTCGGCCACAAACTGTTTATTCTCATATAAAACCTTGCATCTTTGAGCAAGGCTTTGCAATTTGAATGACTCATTCAGATCCTGCTGAAACCGTGATGTACTATTGAAAGGAGCAGGCATTTCCTTGTGCCGAATTATTTTTCCTAATTGCCTGGAAATAATTTCCAGTCAGCGGAGGTTGAAATGTCCATAGAAAAGGAAAGAGAAGTAAAGGAACTAATAGATAAACACGTTCAAAAGGTAGGAGAGTGTCTGGAATGTTTTGAGAGTTGTTTTGAGGCCTATTTTCTAGGGGAATTTGCCAAAGCCCAAGCAATTCATGAAAGCTGCGATCATATTGAGACCGAAGCCGATGTCCAGCGCAGAGAGATTGGCGACCACCTTTTCTCCGGGGCCTTTCTTCCTATTGAGCGAAAAGATATCTATATGATGACCGATTGTGTGGACGAGATTGCCAACAAGGCCGAAACAGCCTCTGATGTGGTGGTATATCAGAGCCCGGAAGTCCCGGAGGCCTATGTGAAGACCCTCGGCGAGATCGTTGAGATCATAATGGAGATGTTTCGTATTTTTCAGGATGCTGTGAAGCTCTATGAACCCTATGACGCTTTGCAGGTACACGACGTCCTTGCTGCCATTAAGGAAAAAATCAACTCTATTGGTGTCATGGAATCAGCGATTGACAAAAAGGAGGAGGCACTGTTGATAACCATTTTCCACTCTGATCTTCCTCTTGCCAACAAGATCCAGATGGAGAGTTTCCTCCGACGGATTGCAGAGATTTCAGACGTAATTGAGGACGCGGCTGATCGTCTTTATGTCCTTGTGATTCGCGAAAGGATATAAAGGTATTATTTGAGTGTTTATCTCTGCCTTGATGGCCTTCCCTGTACTGCTTTTCAAAATTTCTTTCCCCCGGGCCAAAACAGATCAAGAGGCTGAAGTTTTCTTTGAGGTCCCTCAGAGAGGTGAATCCCCATGAAGGCCATCCTGATTCAGGTCTTTGGAGGACTCGGGCTCTTTCTTTATGGTCTGCACCTCATGAGCGACAGCCTCCAGAGAGTGGTTGGCGACAGGATGAAAAAGGTGCTGGGGACCATTACGAAACGTCCTGTTTACGGCTTGCTCTTTGGCACTATCGTGACCGGAATTCTACAGAGCAGCAGTGCCACCACTGTCATGGTTGTTGGTCTCATCAATGCGGGACTTATGAATTTTTTCCAGTCAATAGGAGTAATACTTGGGGCGAATATAGGGACTACTGTAACGGCCCAACTTGTTGCCTTTAACCCTGAACAATGGGCCCTTCCGGCCATAGGGCTGGGAATGGTCCTGCATTTATTCTTTAAGGACGCCAAGGTCAAGGATAGCGGATTGATCCTGCTTGGTTTTGGAATACTGTTTCTGGGCCTTGTTCTTATGAAAAAGGCGATCCCCACTGAGTCGCACCATATTATTAAGGATCTTTTTTTGTTGAGCAGCGGCAGCCCCAAGGGAATTCTGATAGGTTTAGCAGTGGGGACAGTTGCCACTGCAATTGTCCAGAGCAGCAGCGTTACAGTAAGCATTCTGGTCATGCTTGCGTCCCAGGGCATGGTGGGTGATTTGAAAGAAGCGATCCCGCTGATCCTGGGCTGCAATATCGGAACCTGCATAACAGCGCTTATTGCGAGCATTGGCACTGACGTTGATTCTAAACGTGCGGCGATTTCGCATACTTTTTTTAATTTTTTCGGTGTCTTCCTGACCCTAGTGATCTTCTACCAGTTTTATCTCTGGATAATTCCTAAAATGGGTGGCAGCCTCGCCCACCAGATTGCCAATATTCACGTAATGATAAAGTTAATGGACGCCTTTTTGTTCCTGCCGATCGTGGGATATTTTTCAAGGTTCATTTGCTGGATTGTCCCTGCCAGGGCAGTTGAAAAACCCGGCATAGAGACCCCGCAATATCTTGATGACAGATATGTTGAAGAACCTGTTATCGCCATTGAGCTGGCAATCAAGGAAATAGTCAGGCTGGGTGAAATCTCCCGGAATATGATAAAGTATGCTATGGACGGATTCACGTATAATGACGCGAGGCTTCTGGACCGGGTGGAAGAGTATGGAAAGGGTGTCAAAAGCCTGCGTGAGGCCATCTCCCGGTATGTGATCCAGATTTCCCAGCAAGACCTGAGCGAGGAAGAGGCAGAGAGAATACCGATGTTGATACTTTCTGTTAACAACTTTGAACGTGTGGCCGGGCATTCTTTGAGGTTGCTGGAGCTCGGGCGCACCAAGGTATCCAAGAATATTCCCCTGATGGGCAGCGCCTTGAATGAACTCAAGAGGACCTATCGCGAAGTGGACACCATGCTGACCGAGGTAAGCAGATACCTGCCTGAATTTAAGCGTTGATGGGGGATTGAAAAACACAAACCAATGTTACTAGGAAACAAAAAAGACAAAAAACCGGATGTCAACCCTTTAGTTATAGTTTTATTTGCAGGAATTGTTATTGGATTTTATGGGATTTACAACATCTACAAGGGTTATGAGTCACAGAACTGGCCAACGACAGAAGGAAAGATCATAGATTCTCGTCTAGCCGGTGCCAAAAGGATTATCGGCCGCAGGGTATTTATTAAGTACGAATATTTCGTAGAGGGGAATCGTTATGTAAGTTCCCAAATATCCTATACTTTGATAATCGGCGATTACAGTGGCGCTATAGAAATCATGAGGGAATATCCTAAAGGCAAAATCGTTACTGTCTACTATAACCCTGACAATTTAATGGACGCGGTTCTGAAAACAGAGATATCAGGGCGAATCTCCTGGCTCTTTATTCTCAGTGTTCTCGCCATTATAGTAGGCCTGAGAGGCTTGAGGTGGCAAAGGTTCTAGGACTTCTTCTTAATTCTGCTTAACAGCAACCAGATTGCAGCGATCAGAAGCGCGCCCGTGAAGACGTGTGAAAGGAGCTTGTCAAAGTTGATCTGTGAAATGATGGGTATGGAATCCGTTATTCGAGGTTTATATTCCAGGTCTTTGCTTAAATAAATATTTTTCACAATATCTTCAAACAGTTTACGGTATTCATTAAAATCCTTATCTTCAGCGTAACATATTATCTGGATGCAGCCCTTCCTGGTCAGCTTTGTAGCTATGAGACCTTTTACCTTTTCCGCGTCTGCCATGAAGGTCATCCATAAAGTATGATCATCCGGATCGTATAGGATCTCTCCGACCACTGTATTCGGAATCCCACTGATTCTTTCCTCGATTGGTTTTGATCCTTTTTTTTCTTTAGTTAATTTCTTCATCTTGCCTTCAGGAATTCGCCCTGTCTTGTTCAGCCAAATAAGTATGTACGGGCATGCAAACCAATGCTCAGCGCCGGACAATTGAAAACCATAATCATATGCAGATTTTTCAGCATCAGGTGCGGCCAGTTGCAACTTCATGGAATGTTCATCCAGGATTTCCCCCGGAATCCGGACCCAGTTGTGCGGCAATTTTAACGTGAAACCTTCTTTTGCATTGAATCTCTGGGTAAACTCGGTTCCAGAGGCAATATTGGCCAAAACAAAGACAAACGATATTATGATGAGTATCCGTCCCATGTGCTTTATCATTCCTGGACCCCTGAATTTATACAATAATACACTATTCTCCCAGAACCCATAATTCCATAAGCGCTAACTTAAGCTGTAGCTTCGGGGTGGTTTTGGTATAATTTCTGGGTCTTGGGAGTGGTTTTTGAAATTTTTGAAACAACGAATATCGAATATCGAACAAGGAACCGCAGAATGTCGAAGGAAGGTAAAAAAATTTATATTTAGGATCTTTTGATAGGTTTTGCGGTTCAAATAATCCATATAGGAGAATCTCTACCAAACTAAGGAGCAAAAAAACTTCATGATTCGAAATTCCTTGTTCGATATTCGATATTCGATTTGCCAGTGAAATAAGCCGGCCCCTTATGTTAGCGCTTATGGGGCCAAGCCCCTAAGTTCCATTAGTTTTTCAAAGGATAGTTATTTATTTTACATTGACACGGAGGTAATGTCGTTATAAAAATATATTGTATACTACAATAGCGAGAGGAGGCTTTGAGTATGATAATTGAACACGGAGCTTGTCCCTTAACCCGCGGAGAAAAACTTTTGGTGGCCCTTGATGGGTCAGAACATGCCTATAAGGCGCTTGACCAGGCAATCAGCTTAGCTAAAGTCTGCAATAGTTTTATTTACTTAATTTCTGTCCTTGATCTCTATCCTGGCCAAATGGAATTGGCACCGCTTCTTGAAGAAAAGATGTCAGAGGAAATCCGTGAGACCCTGGAAAAAGGTAAAGAAATTGTTGAAAAAGAAAACCTCTCATGCGAAACTATCGTACACATGGGGGGGACGGCCCATGAATTTATTGTTAAGGAGGCCAAAGAGAAGGGTATAGATCTTATTGTAATGGGTAGCCATGGTAGGACAGGACTGTCAAGACTGCTGGTGGGAAGTGTCACCGAGAGAGTGATCGGACATGCTCCTTGTGCCGTGATGGTAACTCCGAAGTAGCTAAACCGGTCTTCAATAGAGATAGTGGGTGCGTTAATGGCGCACACAAAAAAGGCCTGTACTG
>JAUWHV010000151.1 GCA_030605675.1 Deltaproteobacteria bacterium
TGCATTATCCTTATTTTTTTTGGTATCACAGGTGATTCTGTTTTGCGCTTTTTTGGAATCGGCCTGCCGGCTTTCCAATTGGCTGGCGGTTTTATCTTTTTTATTTACGCCTTACAGATGCTGTGTCTGTTCCCCAGCGGCCTGAAGACTAGCTCAGAAGAAGAACAAGAAGGCGTTGAAAAAGAGCATGTTGCTCTTGTACCATTGGCAACGCCGTTACTGGCCGGCCCTGGTGCCATAACCGCTGTTTTGGTATGGCAACAGCCACCGGACAGCTCTGTTAACACTGTCCTATTGCTAGCCGCGATCATAATAGCCTGTATAATCGTTTACCTTATCTTTTACTTTGGAGTGTGGATCAATCGAGTGATGGGAGTGGGCGGCATCCGGGTGATGACGCGGCTCATGGGATTATTACTTGCTGTCATAGCAGTCCAGTTCATGATGAGTGGATTTAAGAATTTCTATTAGGACCTGAGAGAGCTTCAGAGACAGGGGTATGCCATGCGTGATTGGAATGTTGTCATAAGCGTCCGGGAGAGGGGATTTCGACCGGCATTTGAGCTTTTGGAAGAACTGGGACCAGTAGCCAAGACAGATTTTTATAACATACTGGTCATGAAGGTGGATAATATCAGAAATTTTTTGGAGACTCTCCGTGAGTGGGTAAAGGAGGATACTCATATTCTCAGTCTTATCAGTCGGGTAATGCCCGTCACCCAAACCTTTAGCTTCCAATCAGCAGACGAGTTTGAGAAAAAAGCGAGTGAAATTACCTCTAAATGGGTATCAATGCTGGCAGGTCGGAGCTTTCACGTACGGATGTACCGACGCGGTTTCAAGGGGAAAATGGCCAGCAACGAAGAGGAGCGCTTCCTGGACGATTTTTTCCTTAATGCACTGAAAAAGGAAGGAATGAAAGGAGATATCTCATTCCAGAATCCGGACGCCATCGTAGTAGTTGAGACAGTGGGTAGTCGGGCAGGCATGTCCATCTGGACGCGTGAGGATCTCGATCGCTATCCTTTTTTGAGACTGGATTAGCTTGCTATTTTCGCAATCAGTGGATTAAAAGCAGGGATGTTGGTTTTGTTGGTTTTCTGAACTCAAGAGGTGAATAAACAGCATGGATATTAGTCTTTTGAAACGCTTGACCCTGGCACCGGGCATTTCCGGCAGGGAAGGAGCAGTAAGAGATATAGTAGAGGAAATCCTTGGAGGGCTGACAGCCGAGGTCAGCACTGACGCTATGGGTAGTCTCATCGCAAGGATCCCGGGAGAAGGGCCGAGGCTGCTCATCGATGCCCACATGGACGAAGTAGGGCTCATGGTACAGCATGTTGATGAGCTTGGTTTCATAAGGGTAGTAACTGTGGGCGGGATAGATCCACGGGTGTTGTATGGCCAGTCAGTGCTTGTCTGGGGGACTGAGCCCCTGCAGGGGATAATAGGCTCGGTCCCTCCGCACCTTTTGTCTGAAAAAAACAGCCAGAAGGAAAGGGTCATTCCTGTGGATGAGTTGTTTGTAGATGTGGGTCTGCATCCCGAAGATGTGAAATCTCGGGTCAGGGTTGGTGATCCTGTGACCTTTCCGGGGACCTGGTCTGAAAACGACAGCTTTCTTCAGGCCAAGGCATTTGATGACCGCGCAGGGCTCTTTGTGATGCTTGAGGCCTTGAAGCTGATTCCAGAGCCGGGGTGCGATCTCTATATTGTGGCCTCGGCCCAGGAGGAGGTCGGTCTGAAGGGTGCAGGCCCTGTTGCAAGACGGATAAATCCTGATCTGGTGCTGGCGCTCGAAGGTACTATGGCCAATGACCTGCCTGGAGTGCCGTCCCATCGCATATTTGCCAGGCTTGGGGAAGGTCCTGAGATCAGATTATGTGACGGAAGATTCCTGGCAGATAGGGCCTGGAGCAATTTCCTGGTCCATCTGGCCAAAGAAGCAGGAATTCCATATCAAGTAGTGGTAAAAAAAGTAGGGGGTACAAATGCCGCGGCCCTGCAGGTGGAAGGTACAGGAGCCAGGGCTGCCGCACTGTCCGTTCCTGTAAGGTATATTCACGCCCCTGTCAGTTTATTAAACAAGTCAGACCTTGAGGCTGCTATTGCTTTAGTGGCAAGACTGCTCAGGGAAGTAAAACATTTTGAGCCGGATTCATTTTTATGAGCTTCTCTTAACTCCTGCGGATGACCGGCCGTGAACCGCGAAGGACACCGTGGGCTATCAGATAATACGATCATCTGAAACAGTACAAAAGCATGAAGGCCAAATTTCCAATTTCTATTTTCTAATTTCAACGTTCCGTGAACGCTTACATTTTGACTTGGCGCGGCTTAATCATCTATACTCCAAATTACCATGACAGAAGATTCCCTCAAAAACCTGTTTCCCCCTTCCGCCTTGGAAGGGGTTATCTCCCCCGATATTGACCAGGATATTCCTCCTTCTGCCAGACATGTCTGGCAGGTCTCGGATCTTTTAGTCAAGGTCCAGGACAAATTGGAGCTTGATTTTGATATCCTGTGGGTGGAAGGAGAGATATCAAACCTTCGACAGCCTTCATCAGGCCATTACTATTTCACCTTGAAGGATAATCGGTCCCAGATCAAGGCTGTGCTGTTCAA
>JAUWHV010000027.1 GCA_030605675.1 Deltaproteobacteria bacterium
ACTATAACCCCACTTCACCTGGTCTGAACCTAATTCCTATTTCCAGCGGACCGGGTCTCAAGGCCCGAGGCAATGGAGGGAAAGGGCTTGCCTTTTGTACTGCTCTAATGGCCGACTGGTCAAACAGGGCATGACCTGACTTGTGTTCATACTCGGCCTTGACTACCCTTCCGTCCTGCGCAATTCGAACCACCACAATGGATGTCAGGCCGGCCTTGTCAAGGAGTTGCTCAGGAAGAACCCAGTGGTTCCGGACCCTGGCCCAAATCTCGGTACAATAGAGCCTGAGCACTTCATTCTGCTGTCCGCTCCCTGCCCCTGTTTCCGCAGCAGCCGTTGTTGCGGTTCTTTTTGTCTTGGCCTCAACGCTGGATCTTATGGCGCTCAATCTATTCTTGATAACGGCTTCCGACTCTTTTTCCTTTACACGTTCCTCAAGATTTTTTAAACGCTTACTCAAGAGTTTTTCTGTATCCTTGGTAGCAACCGGTTTTGGTTTAGGCTTCTTAGTGGCCTTAGGCTTTTTAGGGCGAAGAGACACTGCCTTTTTCGGCTTTGGCTTTGATTTTGTTGGCAAAGGCGCTACCTTGGCCTCTTTTTTTTTGACTTTTTGGATCTTTGGTTTTGGTTTAACAATCGGAGCCTGCTTTTTTGGTTCAGCAGCCTTTGGCGAGGGCAGGTCTACTGTCTCAAAGAGTTTAACAGTATATACCGGTGGCATTGGTCGAGATCTTTCCCATAAATTGGGCGCAACTATAGAGAGTACAGCCAACGCAAGGTGTATCCCAATGGCCCCTATGAACGCAGACTTCCAATTCTCGTTAACCGGACCTGCTATCCCCTTTGACATTCTTCTTTGACTCAGATCGTTTCTGTTTCGTTTTAGAAGGGTCCAGGGGCTCAGTCACCAGGCCAAGATCCTCTATGCCCGCCTCACGAATTGTGGCCATCACTCTGGCTACCGTCCCATAGGCAACGGCCCTGTCTGCTTTAAGAAGGACCTGTTGGGCCAGTCCCTCGTGCTTCATCTCGGCAAGGCGCCGTTTTAAAACTTCTTGGTCCACAGCGACTTTATTGAGATAGACTTTTCCCTTCTCATTAACCGTGATAACTATGTTCTTCTTCTTTTGGGGAAGAGACTTGGCCGTGGTCTTTGGGAGCTTAACGTCCAGCCCCTTGGTCATCATTGGTGCCGCGACCATGAAGATAATCAAAAGCACTATGACCACGTCTACCAGGGGCGTTACGTTTATTTCGGACATATAGCGCCGCTTACCGTTTCCCAGTCTTGAATTATTAGCCATTCAGTCCTCTCTTATGGTTCCTGAGAAGTCCCCTTGCCATGAAGGAGTTGCCTTTCCACAGTATTTAAAAAATCGTTTGAAAATCCCTGGAGTTGAATCTCCAGCCTGCCCATCCAACTCATAAAACCATTAAATGCAATGACTGCGGGTATCGCGGCTGCAAGGCCTGCGGCTGTAGCAACCAGGGCCTCTGAGATACCAGGGGCTACTGTAGCAAGACTTGCCGAGCCCTTGAGTCCGATACTGTGAAAACTTTTCATGATTCCCCACACAGTACCAAAGAGGCCGATAAAAGGGGCGGCATTTCCAGTAGTTGCCAGAAAGGGAAGTGTACGTTCCATGGCTGCCAACTCTTCCTGAATACCCTTGTTAAGGCTTCTTTCCAGGGTCTCAAGCCACACCCTCAGGCCAATAGCCGTGTCCCTGGGTTTAGGACATTTCTGAAGACGCTTCAACTCTTTATATCCTTCAAGAAAAACTCCTGCCATAGGGGTCTCCGGCATTACCCTCGCGTGGCTATAGGCCTGAGTGAGGCTGGGACTTTCCCAAAACAGCCTTTCAAAATCCTCATTCCCAAGTCTTGCCTGACGAAATCGTTTGATCTTTACCAGTATTACGGTCCAGCAAAGGATTGAAAAGACCACTAGCATTATAAGAACCATTTTGACCACAGGTCCTGCCCCGATCATCATGGTCCATACGTTCGCCGTTGTATCAACCTCCATATTTGATGTCCTCCAGACAAATAATTAGTGCTTTAAAGGTAACCGTTTATGGAACATTGAAATTAGAAATTGGAAATTTGGCCTTCACGCTTTTGTTTTATCTATCTCCAATTTCCAATTTCCAATTAATCCCACGCATATGTGCTCATGGACATGGGCCTTCCAGTGCCTTTTGTAAGTTCATGCCGGGCCTAAAGGAAAATGCCCCCTTTTTTTGTCCTTGTTCCAAAAGAAATTCCACTGCCTTTATACCCTCCTCGCCGAGATCCAGGGTATATTGGTTTACATAGAGATCTATGTGTTTTCTCATAACCTCGTAAGACATCTCCTGTGCATGCTCCATTACAAAATCCCAAACGGCCTCAGGGTTCTCAAAAGCTGATCTGATACTCATTCCAAGGGCCGCATCTATTGCCTGCAACAATTCAATACCCAGGGAACGCCTGGCGATGATTCCGCCCAGGGGAATCGGAAATCCGGTCTTTTCTTCCCACCAGGCCCCAAGATCCTGGATGCAAATTAGACCAAGGTCATGATAGGTAAATCTGGTCTCATGTATGATTATCCCTCCATCCACCTCTCCCCCGGCAACCGCTTGGGCGATAAGGGCGAAGTTCATAGGCACCAGCTCTTTAACTTCTGGAGCGAAGAGCTTCAAAAGAAGTGCTGCGGTCGTATATTCGCCGGGTATGGCAATTCTGTATTGTTCAAAACCCTGAGGGTCTAAGGGTGCTCTTGCAAGCAACAAGGGCCCGCAGCCACGCCCCATGGCGCTACCTGACCTGAGGAGCATGTAGTCATCCAGGACATGCCCCAGCACATGAAAAGACACCTTGCTTATATCAATAGATCTGGCAAGGACCCTCTGATTCAGCTCTTCCACATCCGCTATTAAGGGTGATAGCTTATACTGTAAGGGCACTTTGTTGTGAAGCAGGGCATAGAAAATAAAGGTGTCGTTAGGGCAGGAAGAAAGCCCCAGGGTAATCCTGTTGTTGTTCCCGATATTCTCCATAATCAACAATAGCTATAGCCATTTACAAAATATGTATAGGTTCAAAGGTTCAAGGTTCAAGGTTCAGGGTTAGAGAACGATGAAAATTGAACGGTTACCAAAATAATTAGGTTTTGCGTGTGCCTCGCTAATCCGACAAAACCCCAAGGACCTTTTCCAGGACTTTGGCTGTTGCATCCAGGGCCTGGTCCAGCCTCCAGTTTTTTTTGTCAAGATCGCCCACCCAGTTGCTTATACCACGAAACTCAAGGAGAGGGACCTGATAGTAATTGCAGACCTGCGCGGCCGCGGCCCCTTCCATGTTTTCCGCAATAGATTTAAACCGTTCATGCAAGTCACGGGCCCTCTCACTGGTGCCTGTAACGCAGGAGACAGTGACCATCGGGCCGCAGCGAATGCCAAGCTTTTTTACAATATCCGACTTAATGATTCGGCGCCATCCGGGCTCAAGAGCAAACTCTGTCTGCGTTTCATCTCCTTCCAAGGAAATCGGCTCGATCCCCGAAGGACCTTGACGGCCCAGATCACCATAGGCTTCGGAGCTTGCAAGGCATACATCCTCAAGCTCTACATCCGCCCACTGGTATGCCCCTGCCACACCAGTCAGGATTACTGTATATGGTGCACCTCTGCTCTCAATAAATCTTGTCAGCTCAAAAGAGGTGCTACCCGGTCCAAGGCCGCACACTAAGTGAGGGCATTTGTATCTGCCGGCAAGCGGGAGAAAAGACTCCATTTCCCTTTTTGTGGGAGATACAATCAGAATTTGGGGAACGGTCATATTTGTGTCCTTAAAAGTCGCTCCAGTTGCCAACACAGGAAGAGCTCTTTACCCGACTGGGCTCTCAGAGCTGTAAGTTCTGCCGGACTCAGCAGGTCAGTAATCCGTGAGCATAGATAATTGATACAAAAGTGGTGCCGTGCAAAGAGCTGACAGCCCGTGGGACCGAGAAACAGACAGTCTTTTTTCCCAAGACGACGTTCAGTGGGTATCTTCCTTTCCAGAAGCAAATTGAGCAGCAACACAAACTCATCATACCAATCTTCAATACCAGCCCCGCAACAGCCGCCACCCGGGACCTCGGTCGCGCACATGGCACATTCTGTCACTACACCCAACTTCTCCATTAGTTCATAGCTCCTTGAAATCTCTTTTCTGTAAAGTCCAAGGAGCCGGTTAATTTCGCTATCTACTGCTAGATCTTTTCCATGTTTTTCCCATAAATATTCGGCCAGAGCGATTTTTTCTTCAATAGATAATTCATTTGAGTATAAACTAAAGCCGGGCATTGTCCGTAACCGCTCACACTTCCTGCTGGTTCAAAAAACCAGGCGCATAAAATCTTCTGCCAGTATTATGGGACCTTTGTATACCTTGCTGCAGGGTGTGATCAGGTCATGCTCATCGCAATTCGGATAAAAATGGTTAAGGAGCAATCGCTTAACTCCGGCATCCCGGGCGATTTTGCCTGCTTCAGAGGGAGTCAAGTGCCCTGGGATCTTATAGCCTTCAGGGGCTGCGCACTCTAAAACCAGAAGGTCAGTGCCCTGAGCAAGCTCTATCAGTTCATCACAGAAATCAGTATCTCCTGAAAATACCACTGATCTTCCATCCGATGTCTCGATTCTATAGGCCAGGCTCTGGGGAGTATGTTTGGTGGGCGCACTTCGTATTGTAAGGGGAGGGAACTGCATTGCTGCTTTTATCTCCGGTGGTATTTCTTCGAAGATGATTTTCCCGGGCTCAGGTTCCACCCAATGTCCGAATGCCTGTATCAGGGATTGATAAAACTGCTTGAGCCCTTCAGCAGCCAGGACCATCACAGGAGAATTCCTCTCGTATCCGGGCGGATACCTTGTGGCAAAAATAAAGGGTGCCAGCTCCCCTATGTGGTCCGGGTGGAAGTGTGTATAGAGCAAGATATCAAGCGTATTATAGGATATGCCCGCCTTAACCAGTTGTCTTAAGGTCCCCGCAGCACTGTCTATGAGCAGGGTCTGTCCCTCGACCCTTAAACAGGTAGCAGGACCGGCCCTCCTTATGGAAGGGACACCTGTTCCGGAGCCAAGCACGATTATCTCCATCATTTTTTTAACTCCTTTAAATTGAGCGATTAGCCTTGTATGTTTCTTTTACCACTACGAGGTATTTTCACGGTAAACTGAACCGCGAAGACGCTAAGTCCGCTAAGAAATACTTTTTATCCAGCCGGTAACGGTCCGGCTGGATAAGTATCTTTTTTGTATTTAACTTAGCGCTCTTTGCGCCTTAGCGGTTAGCTATTAGTTTAATGATTATCGGTCTGGTCGCCCTGACAAGACAGCTAAACGCTCAACTTAGGTTACAGATTTAACGGAACAAGTTCTATCTGTCCCCAGATTCCAAGTTTTGTTCCCTTTATAATCACTCCTCCCAGGATTCCCGGAATTTTTTGTAATGCATTGAGCCCTGAGTCTATATCTTTTTCTGTTCTTACCATATTCCCTATAGATGTTGCAGTTGCATCCGCCAAAGATACGGATTGAGAGACTATAGTCACCGCATCTGCCTTTCCAAGACTCCTTGAGTGACCCACTGTGCCCGATGAGGTGCATATCCCCAACGGTCTCCGGTTGGGAGCAACGGCAATGCCGACTCGTCCGCTAAGTGGCGAAGTGCCTGCCCAAATGGCTGAAGTAATTGGCTCAAGGACCCGGAGGAATATGTCTCCACCATTTTCCACTATAACCTCACCTGAAGTAAGCTCCACACATCTTTTGCCGATATGCTGGGCAATAGCACCGGCCACTGCGGCCATTGGGCCGACACCAGCGGTTGCGGAACTTTCTAACATATCCCTGGCTACGGCAGGGGCAAATGGGTCATCAGGTAAGGGGGTATAGCTTTCGAGAAAACCAGGGTGGCTGCGGGCATAATCCTCAATAGAGAGCCTGACCTCTATGACCCATGTTGAGACTTCATTTTCAAGATTGCGGTCAGACTGTATGTGAAGGTCGGTTTCCTGGTGGCGGACTTGAAAGCCGGTCAGGCCGTTTCTGGCTATAAAAGAACGGTATGTGCGCTTTTCTCCCACGGGCTTCAGGCCAGAATATCCCCAAGTTCCTGTCGTGGGGGCCGCGTGAGCAACTCGTTAACAGCATCTTTAGGGTCGAGGCCTTGGTACAGCACCCTGTAAACCTGATTCGTAATGGGCATCTCGACTTTATACTTCTCAGCCATGGCATAGACTGAGTTTGTAGTCTTGACACCTTCTGCTACCATGCTCATTTCCTTCAGTATGGTATCAATGGACTGGCCCTGGCCCAGCTTCAGGCCAACCTGGCGATTTCGGCTCAGGTCTCCGGTACAGGTAAGCACAAGATCTCCAAGACCGGCAAGCCCTGCAAAGGTCAGAGGATTTGCACCCAACCTCATACCCAGTCGCGACATCTCCGCAAGTCCCCTGGTAATCAGGGCCGCTCTTGTATTGGTCCCAAATCCCATGCCGTCTGATATGCCGGAGGCGATAGCAATGACGTTTTTTAAAGCCCCGCCCAGTTGAACACCCATAAGATCCAAGCTGGTATAAACCCTGAAGGTCTCAGTAGTAAAAAGGTCCTGGAGACCGGTACACAGTTTATGTTCTGAAGCTGCTATTGTGACAGCAGTCGGGATGGAAGATGCTACCTCTTGAGCAAAACTTGGGCCGGAAAGGGCAGCTAACCTGCCGGATAGCCTGGATGGAAGCACCTCCTCCATGATTTCCGTCATGGTGAGCAATGTCCTGTTTTCTATCCCCTTACTGGCAGAGACTAGGGCATAAGGAAGATTTGGTGATTTGGTGATTTGGTGATTTGGTGATTGTGAAAGATCGTTAAGGGCCATCGAGACCTGTTTGGCGACCTCTCTGAAACCATGTGAGGGCACTACAAAAAGAATGACCTCTTTATCTGTGACGGCTTTTGAAATATCTGAGGTAATTTTCAGCGCTGCGGGCAATTCTATGCCCGGGAGGTATGATTTATTTTCACGGCTCTTGCGGATTTGTTTTGCAAACTCATGGTTCCTGGCCCAAAGTACTGTTTTAATTCCTTTGTTGGCCAGAAGTACGGCAAGAGCAGTTCCCCAGCTCCCGGCCCCCAATACTCCTACTTGTTTCATTCCTCGTCCTGTTCAGCCAGCTTTGCCACTGCTGCCAGGTGGTCTCCTTTCCGGATCCGTATCAGGCGCACGCCCTGGGTAGATCGCCCGATTGTGCGTACGTCCTGAACGCCTATTCGAATGATATTCCCGCCGGCACCGATCAGCATGACCTCGTCATGGCCGTTTACAAGGATTACACCTACTACATGGCCTACCTTTTCTGTGGTCTTGATATTGATTACGCCCCTTCCACCCCTTGACTGCAAACGGTACTCGCTCACCTGGGTCCGCTTTCCGTATCCGTTCTCAGTGACCGTAAACAGTGTATCCCGGGCTTCTGAGATTACCACCATTGCGACTACGCAGTCTCCTTTCGCGAGTTTAATGCCCCGCACACCTGCCGCAGTGCGACCCATGGATCTTACGTTGCCTTCCGGAAACCGAATACTGTGTCCGTGCCTGGTGCCAAGAAATATATCAGCCTGGCCGTCAGTAATGGCAGCAGCTATAATTTCGTCGCCATCGCGTACTGTGGCAGCAATGATGCCTGTCGGCCTGGGCCTTGAAAATGCTTCAAGAGAGGTCTTTTTGACCACTCCGTTCTTTGTTGCCATAATCACAAAACGATCCGGTTCAAAGATACGTACCGGCACGATAGCGGCAATATGCTCATTGGCCTCCCTGTCAATCGGCAAAAGATTTATTAGGGCTTTGCCGCGGCTCGTCCTGGATGCCTGCGGAATCTCATGGACCTTCAGCCAGTAAAGCCTCCCCAGATTGCTGAAGCAGAGGAAATAATCATGAGTGGAGGCCACAAATAGATCAGCAACAAAATCTTCCTGCTTTTTGGATAGTCCGGTGATACCCTTTCCGCCGCGTCTCTGGCTGTGATACAGGCTCAGAGGGTTACGTTTGATATAGCCACTGTGCGATAATGTTACCACCATGTCCTCTTCAACTATCAGGTCTTCGATATTGATCTCTTCAGGATCCCCTATTAACTCAGTGCGCCTGGGAATAGCGTATTCGTCCTTAAGGAGCCTGAGTTCTTTTTCAATAATTTCAAGGACTAGGGCATCACTTGCCAGGATTTCTTTATAGCTTTTGATATTGTTCAGGAGTTGCTGATAATCTTCCAGGATCTTTTTCCGCTCAAGGCCGGTCAGGCGCTGAAGTTTCATGTCGAGAATTGCCTGGGCCTGAATGGTCGTGAGTCCGAAATGCTCAATAAGTCCTGATCTGGCCTCCGCAGGTGTGCTTGATCCTCGAATCAGGGCCACCACCTCGTCCAGGTTGTCAAGCGCGATCTTAAGGCCCTCGAGTATATGGGCGCGCTCTTCGGCCTTTCTAAGCTCATATGTAGTGCGTCTGATGATTACGGTTTTTCTGTGCTGGAGGAAGTGGGCCAGGACCTCTTTGAGGTTGAGGAGTTCCGGTCTGCCATTGACTATGGCGAGAAGGATTATCCCAAAAGAGCTCCCCATGGCCGTGTGTTTATAGAGGTGGTTGAGGATAACCTGGGCGATCCCCTCTTTCTTCAGCTCTACTACGATCCTCATTCCATCCCGGTCGGATTCGTCCCGCACAACATGGATCCCTTCAATCTTTTTATCGCGGACAAGTTGGGCGATCTTTTCTACCAGCTTTGCTTTGTTAACCTGGTATGGGATCTGGTTAATAACTATGTGTTCCCGCTTGCCTTTGGCTTGCTGTTCCACTATAGCCCTGGCCCGCATTTTAATGATTCCGCGTCCTGTCTCATAGGCTGACTTGATGCCGCCTTTCCCGCATATAAAGCCGGCGGTTGGAAAGTCCGGACCTGGAATATATTCCATAATATCGGCTACGGTCATATTTGGATTACGTATAAGGGCGATCAGCGCATCCACTACCTCACCGAGATTGTGAGGAGGAATGTTGGTGGCCATTCCCACGGCTATGCCGGATGAACCATTGATTAATAAATTCGGCACCTTAGAGGGAAGCACCAAGGGTTCTTCAAGGGAGTTGTCGTAATTAGCGACAAAATCTACGGTTTCCTTATCAATATCCGCCATGAGTTCATGGGCCAGTTTGGTTTGACGGATTTCAGTGTAACGCATGGCCGCAGGGGCATCTCCATCGACCGATCCAAAATTCCCCTGACCATCGATAAGAGGATAGCCCATGGAAAAGTCCTGGGCCATTCGAACTATGGTGTCATAAACCGCTGTGTCTCCGTGAGGGTGATACTTACCTATTACATCGCCCACTATGCGGGCTGATTTCTTATACGGTTTATTATAGTCGTTTCTCAGGTCCTGCATGGCAAAGAGGATGCGCCTGTGCACCGGCTTGAGTCCATCCCGGACGTCGGGCAGGGCCCTTCCGATTATCACGCTCATGGCATAATCGAGATAGGACTTCTTGAGTTCTTCGGCAATGCCGCACGACTTGGTGGTTCCAGAAAATATTTCTATCTGTTCCTGCATTTTCGCAGACTCCTGACTTGTACCGGTCTTATTGTAAAAGAGTGGTCGATGTGATAATTAGCTGAGGCTGGTCCCTGTAGTGGTCATGGTAAGCTGGCAGTGTTTCACGCCCTTAAGGACTTTTAACCTGTAGGCCAGATTGCGCAGGACATCAGGTTCCCCACGGACAATAACTACCTCCAGACAGTTGTGATGATCCAAGTGAACATGCTGCGATACTATAACATGGTCTGGAAAATTGTGCTGAATATCAATAATTGAATCTACCAACTCCCTCTTGTGGTGGTCAAATACATAGGCGATAACGCCCACCACCTTTTGTCCTTCAAACTCTTTTTCCCACTCCTGCTCTATTAATTTTTCCCGTATGAGGTCGCGAATGGCCTCTGACCTGTTATTGTATTCCCGCTCTCTGATGTATTTGTCAAAGGCACGAATCAGATCATGAGGAATAGAGACTCCGAATCTTGTTATTGACTTGTCTTCTTCTATTTCTTTCATGGTATCTCTCAGAAATTTAAATAGTAACCGTTCAGAGGTTCAGGGTTACAATTTCATGTCACAATTTCCCCAATGACTGATAACTTATGATCAATTTCACTAAACCATTGTGGCGACATATTGTCAATGAGTTAAGGCTGTTAAGCACTTAACAAAAAAAGGCCCTGGGAAGGCCCTAAAAGGGGATTGGTAAGGTCAGATAGCTTCTTTTTGGTCACAAATCCGGCCTGAAT
>JAUWHV010000144.1 GCA_030605675.1 Deltaproteobacteria bacterium
CCGCTCCCACAAAGGCTATGGGCATGGCCTCAGTCTCGCCTCTCGTTGTTGTCGGATTTATCTTGCTCATGATTCATTTTATCGGTAATTAGCTGAGGTGACCACAATAAAATTTGTCGTAAGCGTTTACAGGGCACCGCATCTGATTTGTTGTCGGGCACTTGAAGTACAGGGAGTACATCTGCGTACCCTCCGCCTCGCATCTGCAGCACCCTGTAAACGCTTACAGTTCGGTGGGTTGCGGTAAAACGGGCGTTGTAACCCCGTGAACGGTTACTTTTTGTTATGGCAGTCTTTCCCAAAAGTGCTGATGTCCATAGTGAAGGAGGCTTCATGATGTTGCAACGCATATTGCTGGTGAGTGTTACAGGTTTTCTGGTAATTTTTTTCTTGAGCAACCCTGCCTCAGCTCAAGAGAACAATGAGGATATCCTGGCAGGGGCAAAGGTCCTGACATTGCAGAGTGCCGTTGCAAGAGGCATCCAATATAATTTGGATCTGCAGGTAGAAGAACTCAATATCCCCATCAGCCAGGAAAACGTGACTGTCGAAAAGGCGGAGTTCGATCCGGTGATTGAAATGGGGATATCGTCTCTTGAAGAAAAAACTCCTACAGCCATAGCTTTTTCCGACGACGACTTCGATAAGTACCGGGAGACCGGTGGTGATATCGGCATCCGCAAAAAATTCCAATTTGGCCTTGAGTCAAAGCTATCCTTGAAAACCAACCGTTCCATGAACAACTCTTCTGTAGACGCATTGCGTCCACAATATCGAAATATCGTGTTTTTGAATTTTACCCAACCGCTCCTTCGGGATTTCGGAACTGATGTCAATACAGCGAAGCTTCGGATGAACCAGAACCTGGCAAGTCAAACCACTGAAGGATATATGGACCGGGCCCAGCGGATCGGTGAGGAGATTGAGCTCATCTATTACGATCTTGCGGAGGCCCAGGAGATTCTTCGCTATCGCATCGAATCCCGGGAACTGGCCCGAAATCTTCTCGAAGGGAACAAGGAAAAATTTGCAGCAGGCGTTGTTCCTGTCACTGAAGTACAGGAGGCAGAGACCGCTATGGTGTCCCGGGACGAGCAGGTGATTTTTGCCAGACAACAGGTAGAAACTCTTGCTAACCAATTAAGAGACCTTCTGGGAATACGTCCAGTGGATACACTCTATAAGGAACCTTTCGTAACAGAAGAGATTCCTGGGAAAAAGCAGACCTTTCCCGATTTGGAACAGACGTTGGCTATTGCTCTGGAAAAGCGTCCTGATATCCAGAAGCAGCGCATTGCAATTGCTAATCAGAACATAAAGCTGGAATACTACGCCAATCAGAAGCTCCCTCGTCTGGACCTGGAGGCAACCTTAGGGGCCAACGGCCTGTCTGGTGGAGAGCGAACCGTATCCTTTGCCGGTGATACAGCATCAAGTTCCCATGAAGGGGATTACATGGATTCCCTTTCACGAATGTCCGAGGCGGACGGACATGAGTGGTATGCAGGGCTTCGCTTTTCCTATCCATTGGGCAATCGCGCTTCACAGGCACGCTATCGCCGTGCCGGCATGGAAAAACGCCAGGCGGTATATAGGCTTAAACGCCTGGAAGAAACTACGGAGAAAGAGGTTAAGAACTCTTTGGTGACTGTTAATCGAAGCCTTGAGCGGATCTGTGTTGCAGAGCGTACGGAGGAATTGGCCGAAATTACTTTGGCACAGGAGATGGAGCGTCTTAAAGAAGGGCTTTCCGATACCTTTCGCGTCCTGATTTTTCAGAACAGCGTTATTCAAGCACGAATTCGAAAGACCAGTGCCATTGTGGATTTTAACCAGGGTCTGGCAAATCTCTACCGCGCCATGGGGACCAACCTGAAGCGCTATGATATCGTTGCAGACAAGCCTCTAACCTCCTGATACCGCCCCGGCCATCGCGAAGATGGGGAGATACATGGCAACGATTATGGAACCTACGGTACCACCGAGGAATACTATCATGAAGGGCTCGATCATGCTGGTCAAGGCATCTACTGCTGTTTCCACTTCCTCGTCATAGAAATCCGCTATTTTGTTCAGCATCTGGTCCAGCGCGCCTGTAGTTTCACCCACCGACACCATCTGCACTACCATGGCGGGGAAGATCCCGCTTTCACCAAGCGGCTGCGCAATTGTCCGCCCCTCACTGATGCTGGAGCGCACGTGGTATATGGCTTCTTCCACCATCTTGTTGCCGGCGGTTCCGGCAGCGACATTCAATGATTCAAGTATGGGCACACCGCTGTTTATCAAGGTACCTAATGTTCTGGTAAGTTTTGACACTGCCACTTTTTTCAATAGTGGCCCGAATACAGGGGATTTGAGTATCAGCCTGTCTACAACACGCCTACCTTTTTCTGTTTTGTAGTATTTCTTGAACAGGAATACCATAACTACCGAGACGCCGATCATGACCAGGGAATAGGATTTAACAAAATTACTCAGGTTGACCACCATCTGGGTAGGAAGCGGCAGGCTACCGCCGAAGTCAGCAAACATCTGCTCAAATACAGGTATTACGAAGATAAGGATTACTCCAATTACCAGGGCGGATATGGCAAGTACTATGATGGGATAAGTTAGCGCCCCCTTAACCTTTCTTTTAAGGCGCAGCGCCTTTTCCATATAGTCGGCAAGACGCTTTAAGACATCATCCAATATCCCTCCCATCTCTCCTGCTGCAATCATATTGCAGAAGAGACGATCAAACTGCTTCGGGTGTTTCTTCAGGGCATCGGCAAAAGTGGAGCCACCTTCAACATCAGACTTGGTATCCAGGAGTATTTTTTTAAGGGTCTTGTTGTCTTGCTGGCTGGCAAGGATTTCCAACCCTTGAACAAGGGGAAGGCCGGCATCTATCATTGTGGATAACTGCCTGGTGAAGATAACGATGTCCTTCGGTGACACCTTTTTTTGAAAAAATGCTATATTCTCCAGCAGGTCCTTGGGCTTGGCCTTGATCTTAGAAGGAGACACTCGTTGTTGTCGAAGTAAACGGCGTACCGCCTGTTCGTCCTGGGCCTCGATCTCGCCCTTTTGTATTTCGCCATTGCTCGCGGTGCCTTTCCATACAAAGACCGGCATAAAGACTCCCCCAAGAAATTAGTAGCCACAAAAACGCAAATACGTCCTTTTAATCTTATCGGATATGTTTCGGATAAACTTGATTTATAGCGGAGATATTAAAGAATTTTAATAGACGTTAACGGCTTGAAATTGGAAATTGGAAAGAAGAAATTGGGGTAAGTGGAACAAAAAGGTTCAGACCCGCCTGCCAACGCCTGGCACTGGCGGGCAGGACACCATGGGCTATCAGATAATACGATCATCTGAAACAGTACAAAAGAATGAAGGCCAAATTTCTATTTTCTAATTTCAACGTTCCGTTAACGCTTACCTGGGCAGTCGGTCTAAGGCGTAATCTAAAGATATGCCTGCAATCAAAAAGGCCTTTTCCCTGGAATTAGCACCTGATTTCAGCACAACCGAGGACTTAGAGATATTAAATAGTTTTGCCAGAAACTGCCGGCAGGCCTTGTTAGCCGCACCATCTACAGGAGGAGGCTGGACCTTTAGCTTAAGTGATGAACCGTGAATGCCGGCAAAAGCCGTGCGGGAGGATTTGGGTTGCACGTGGAGATTCAGAACAATGCCTTTTGGCATCACCTTCAGATACGGGGGAATTTTCATGGGGTTTCAGCCTGGGAGAAACTAGCTCCCATTCCTTTTTTGTAAATTCAGGTGGATAGACTGAAGGTAGAAGGCTAATAGGGACAAATCATGCGTGATTACACAAAACTGCGGGCATTTGAGTTGGCTGACGAGATTGCAGTATTACTTTAGAGGATTCATCTCTGCTCGATCGTTGCGAAATGCTTGAAATCCTTCAGCCTTTAGCCTTCAACCTTCAACCTGTCTATTTATCTTTTTTTATTAAAAGGATTGTACGTCCCAGGTCCTGAACTTCCTCAAAGAGTTGTATAAATGCTGAACGGTCATGTTCTTTGATTATTTTTCTCAGGTCTTCTCCATATTGGCTAAATGTCTCAAGGATATTGTTTGTATATGGATTAGACATCTGAATGGTTGCATAGAGCTCAGGGTCCTGATGATAGAGCCTGGCTACTATGTTCATCTGTTGTTCAAAACTTGGGGGTGCGAGTGCCAGCATCTCCCGAAGGTCCATTCCATGCTCATCCAGGGTTTTTCCCAGACAAAGAAGTATGAAATGATTCAGTGCCTGGGCCCAGGCCATGCTGCGGTCGTGTTTTTCAGGCGAAACGACAGATGTCACGGCCCCGTGTTGTCGGAGAAGTCCTTCCCACCAGCTAAACCACCTTTTGCCGCGCCCCGGACATAGTGCCACCCTCTTGCCCTTAATGGAATCCTCAGCCGGTCCGAAAAGCGGATGGGTCCCTACCACCTCACAGCGTGCGTGTTCCAGCATGCACGCCACCTGCGACTGCTTAAGTGAACAGAGGTCTGTCATAAAGGAGCTTTCCGGAACCAGGGGACCTAGTTTGGCCACTTCTTTCGGGAACACTTCCATAGGGAGGGAGAGTATGAGGACATGGCACTTCCGGGCCAGATCCTCAGACGAGAGTTCTGTGTGTAAATCAGAGATGAGTACTGGAAATCCAGCGCTTTTTAAGAATTTGGCAAACCATCCCCCCATGCGTCCCAGCCCGCCTACAATTCCGACTGTTAGAGGGCTGGTGCCGGAGACGATATCCGCATGTATCTGAGGTTTCACGGTTTCTTAGAAAAACTCAGGACCAAAGATCAGGTGTAAGGGCCCTTGCTCTAAGTATGTGGTCTGTGAGTACCAGACGTACCATGGCCTCGCACACAGGTACTATCCGGGGAATGGCTGAGGCATCATGTCGCCCTCCCACCTTGAGCTTAGCGGGTTTCTCAGATACTGTTATAGTGTCTTGTTCTTTAGATATAGACGGAATCGGCTTTACAGCGGCCTTTACCACCAGGTCATCACCATTTGAGATACCAGCCAGTATGCCTCCGGAGTTATTACTCAAAAAGCCTCCTGGTACCAAGGGGTCGTTGTTCTCCGACCCCAATAGCTCCGCAGCCCGGAAGCCGGCCCCAATCTCTACGCCCTTTACCGCACCGATGGACATAAGTCCTTTGGCCAGCTCGGCATCAAGCTTGTCAAAGACCGGCTCTCCGAGGCCGGGAGGCACTCCTGCTGCTAAAACCTCTACAATTCCTCCAACCGAGTCACCTTTGGATCTCACATCGGCTATTCGTTCTTCCATTTTTTCTGCTGCTTCAAGGTCAGGGCAAAAGAGCCTGTTTTGATTGACTGCATCAAGATCACGTTTTTGTGCCTTCACTTTGCCCAGGGCAACTGTATAAGCGATAACCGAAATACCCACTGTGTCTAAGAATACCTGGCCTACTGCGGCCGCAGCCACTCTTGCCGCGGTTTCTCTTCCCGAGGCCCTGCCTCCGCCCCTGTGGTCACGAATTCCATACTTTTTCCAGTAGGTGTAGTCGCCGTGACCAGGTCTGAATACGTCCCTAAGCTGGTCATATGCCTGGCTCTGGGCGTCCCGGTTTTTGATGATCAGTAATATGGGTGTACCTGTGGTCTGTCCTTCAAAGACACCTGAGAGGATTTCCACCAGATCAGGTTCCTTTCTCGGGCTTTCCGCAGCCCCTCCCTTCCCCGGACGCCTTTTGTCCAGGGTCTCCTGAATGACCGCCTCATCCAGAGCAAGGCGCGGTGGGCACCCGTCTATAACTACACCCAGGGCAGGACCATGTGACTCGCCCCAGGTGGTTATGCGGAAGTATTGTCCAAAGGTATTGCCCGGCATATTATTTTATCTTAACTTCTTCGTTTATGGGGTGAGCGATGGGAATCGAACCCACAGCCTTCGGGGCCACAACCCGACGCTCTAACCGTTGAGCTACGCCCACCACTGATTTTTAATATGTTACCATATATTTTCCGGGCCTGCATACGTTCGATGTCTATTGCATCTCCTTATTTAAAAAAATATCTTCAAAATATTGAAGAAAATACCTGGAAAAATCGATAAAGATAAGAGTCTGGAAATTCAGCCATAGGCATAAGGGCCTTTCAGTAGCTATATAATGGCAATAATTAGTTAATTATTTCTTGCTGGCTAACAGAAAAGACTGGATATTTGAATGGAAAATTATATACTTGAATATCTTGCCGGGAAAAACACTTTTAATACAGAATACTGTTGGGTACTTTTTAGTAAATCCGCCCTTGGCAAAAAAAGAAAATCTGGCTAGTATCGATCTGGAGACTCTCAAAGGACAGCAATGTCAAATCAGGTCATAATCAGCATATCTTTAAAATAAAACCAATGAAATTTCTTTGTATTAAAAAGGCGCCACTTCTTTTTTTGCTGTGTCTTATCTTTGGCTGTTCCGCAGCCAAAGTCACAAACGTGAACCATAAGGAATTTCCTGCCAATTGTACTTCCGAAAAAGCAACTCATATTCAGGACAGTAAAGAACTCCCGGCCTGCATCCCTCCATCAAAACAGAAAGACGCTGAAAATGCAGAAGGACATACAGTCGGACTTTTGGAGAATTCCAAGGGCTATAGTAAAGATAAAGGAAAAGAACAGAACGGAGAACAATATCTTTTAGATGCCGCTCTGGACTATTGCAAGGCATCCCAGGAATTCTGGGCTGAAGGTTACCTGAATAAAGCCATCGATGCCTTGGATCAAGCATATGGGCTTATCCTAAAGGTAGATCCGGAGAGTGATCCGGAATTTATCCAGCAAAAAGAAGATCTGAGATTTATGATTTCCAGGCGCATTTTGGAAATCCACGCATCGCGTTATACCGCAGTAAACGGGAATCACAATGCCATCCCTTTGATCATGAACAGCTATGTAAAACAGGAGATTCAGAGCTTCCAGGGACGCGAAAGGAAATTCTTTATAGAGTCTTACAAACGTTCAGGGAAGTACCGGGACGAAATCCTTAATGCCTTGAAAGAAGCTGGACTGCCGGAAGATCTCTCATGGTTGCCCCTTATCGAAAGTGGGTTCAAAGTAAAGGCATTATCCCGTGCCCGCGCCCTTGGACTGTGGCAATTCATTCCCTCCACGGGCTACAAATTCGGCCTGAACAGGGATAACTGGATTGACGAGAGATTGGATCCTGCCAAGTCCACTGCCGCAGCCATTTCATATTTAGAGGAATTGCATCAGATATTTGGGGACTGGACTACTGTTCTCGCAGCATATAACTGCGGTGAAGGGAGGGTCCTCCGGAAAATTCGCAGGCAGAAAATCAATTATCTTGATAACTTCTGGGATCTATACGAAAAACTTCCAAGGGAAACCGCTCGCTATGTTCCCAGATTCTTGGCCACGCTTTATATAATAAAAGATCCGGAAAAGTACGGGATAACTTTGGAGGAACCGGACAAACCGATACCATATGAAGTAGTAACCATTGACAAACAAGTCAATTTAAACACAGTTGCCGACAACTTGGACATATCTGCTAAAGACCTCGCCGCGCTAAACCCGGAACTTCGCTACAATGTCACTCCAGGTATCCCCTATGCCATCAAGGTTCCTCTGGGAAAAGGCGAAATCCTTCTTGCCAAAATCGCAGATATTCCGGGGTGGTCCCCACCTAAAAGGGCTTATGTGTATCACAAGGTTCGAAAAGGAGAGACACTCTCAATTATAGCCCTTAAGTATCATACGAGTGTTCGGAATATTATCCAGGCAAATAATATTCGAAAAAAACATTTTATACAATCCGGACAAAAACTAAAGATACCTGTTGCCGGTAGAAGAACTCCAAAATTATTTGCCAAAGGTGCTGCGACTCTTCATAATGGGAAATATGCAGTGAGAAAGGGGGACTCACTGTGGCTTATCGCCAGAAATTTTAACACAACAACAAAGGCACTTTGCAGGCTCAACAATTTGTCGTCAACTCGTCTTCATGTGGGCCAACAGTTAAAAATTACAAAAGAAAAATCCCAAACTAATTCTGAGAAAAAAGAAATGTATCGCGTCAAACGTGGAGATAACCCCTCACAAATCGCCAGGAAGCACAATATGTCTCTGTCCCGATTACTCCACATCAATAATCTGAATATTAATTGCAGGATTTATCCAGGACAGGTGCTCGTGGTCAGCAACTAGTCACAGACAACCATATAAGTCATCCTTCGAAAAAGATAATAAGATATTCGGCATCCTTCATGACAAGTCAAAAGTAGTTTACACTTTATTGATTTTGTGTTTTGGCAGTGAAATTGGAAATTGGAAAGAGGTAAAAGCTTTTTTTCTAAGAGAGATGCATGACTCTCTTAATGAAGTAGTTAGAATTATAGCACAAAAGTGAGGGTCGGTATTTGGGTGCCCATTTGAAATCGATCTTTCATCAAGGCGAAGCGATTTCATGAGTAGTCACCAAAGTAACACCTGATAAGACCTGAGTTGAGCGGTTAGCTGTTAGCCATTAGGATTTAGCTTTGAAAAATCAAGATATTACAAGAACATCCTGTAATCATTAAGCTAATAGCTAACCGCTAAAGGCTAATCGCTCAATTTAGGTAAGAAGTATGAGCAAAAATTAAAGGAGAATGTTGTAATGATGGAAGGTCGTGTAAAATGGTTCAATGACAAGAAGGGTTATGGTTTTATCGAGACGGATAACGAAGGTGATGTCTTTGTACATTATAGTGCTATCCAAGGGGAAGGATTTCGTTCTCTGCAAGAGGGAGACAAGGTAACTTTTGATATAGAGCAAAGTCCCAGGGGACCTCAAGCAACCGATGTCAGGCGGGCTGCCGAATAAGCAAGACCCTGGAAGAAGGTTCCTTGGAATAATTTATTCAGAGGAACCTTCTTTGTAAAAAAAACTAAACTACCTCTCCAAGACAAAAAATAGCCCTTTTGGAGAGTGGGCCAGGGTACCTTCAAACGTACTTTTCGTGGCGTAACGCACAGAAAAGGTCCTTTTGAAGATTTCTGTTATCTCTTCCTTGGTAAAACGATAAGGACCCCTGTCTCCCGGCTCTTCACGACTGAACACCTTTAGAAAAAGCCTGCCGCCGGGACGAATGACTTCTGCAACATGGTGGACATACTGTTCACGCTCTTCAGGAGGAATACCGTGAAAGCATCCACGGTCAAAAACATAATCAAAACTCCCGAAATAAACCAAGGGTTGGCAGACGTCAGCTATTTCATATACAAGATGCGGATTCAAAGTGCCAAAACGAAGACGGGCTTGCTCAACTGCAGCGGTAGCTATATCAACAGCTACAACTTCATATCCCAGGGCTGCCAGCCTGGCCGCGGCCGTGCCCGGCCCAGATCCCAGTTCAAGCAAACGCCCAGGTAAGGGGGCATATTCTGATAGAGCTATGATCAGGTCTTCGTCAAGGCAATCAGTATACCAAGGCATATCCTCAACCGGGACCGTATTATAGAAATTTTCCCAGGTTTGGCCGCTAGGACCTCGACCTCTTCTTCCCGATAATTCGGGCCTGGGCTTCATCAGATCCGCGAGGGTGCCCCTGGCCACTAGTTCAATACTATGGTTGTCAGGGTCCTTACAAGTGAGCACCAGCTCTGTTCCCGGGCGTTCTGACGGGCCATCCACTTGAAGCCCCAATGCTTTGAGCCTGTCTTGCGCTTGCAGGAGTTCGAATATCGGCAACCAAAAAGTTACTGTTATTCCGTCGTTTTTTGAATGGCGCTCCACAAGTCGCAGGGCAGTCTGACCGGTTGATACCTCCCATGTTCCATCCGGCAAAGCTCTTGCCATCAAGCCGAGCTTGTCTCTGTAAAATTCCAGGGAATTCGAACGATTACTCACCGGTACCATCACACAGTGTACACCTCGCAGCACGAGTGGGACCTCAAGAGCTTGAGCAGTATTGTTTTTCACGTTGAAATTCCCCCTGACTAACAACAATAGAATAGTATGCTGGGCATCCCTCATAACAAGCCAATAGTGGTTTACACTTTGTTATGTGGAAATTAGAAATTAGAGCTGATTAATCGAGTTGTTATCCAGTTTCCAATTTCTAGTTTCCATTTTCGGCATCCTTCATTCGATTTGATAATGCACTTTTTGGGGAATAAGTGTAAACCGGCGAATGAAGGATGCCAATAATATACTGCATAACTTGCTCATGAGAAGAAAGTCTTGACAGTTCCAGGAACCATTTCTATTATTCGGATGCAGTTCATCGCGGGAATAACTCAGTGGTAGAGTGTAACCTTGCCAAGGTTAAAGTCGCGGGTTCAAATCCCGTTTCCCGCTCCAGTCATTTAAATAATAGGGCAGCATTGGTGGCTGCCCTTTTTCTTTCCGGCAGCTATGAAAAGACTTCCTTTGTATCTAATAATACGGCTGACCATTCTAGTAATTTTCATGCTCAACGTGAAAGTTTTTGCAGGGGCCAAACCCCAAGACCCCAAGGTAAAGCAGGTCACAACCACCTTAAGCGGCCGAGTGGATCTCTGCCTTTCCTGCCACAAGGAAAAACCGGATAAAGCCCACGGGAGGGAAGTCCTGGGATGTGCTGTGTGCCATAAGGGGAATCCGCTCTCCGGCGACAAGCAACGGGCACACATGGGGATGGTCCTGAATCCGGGAGAACTTCGATTTGCAGATCAAACCTGCGGTCAGTCCGGCTGCCACCCAAAGGAGGTCACATGGGTCAAAAACTCACTTATGGCTACAAATCGTGGCATCATCAGCACCCTTCGCTTCTACTGGGGAGAGAGTCCTGACCACGATGAGGACCTTTCGGTAAAAATACTGAAAGATACCGGCATGAACTCCCCTGCCCTTGACTACTACAGGAAGTTGTGTGCGAGTTGCCATCTATGGGTTGAACGTGGAAGTCTTCCCAGCTTCCTGGCCAACAAGGGCGGAGGATGTACTGCCTGTCACTTTGTGAAGCACGAAGAAAAAAAGCCAAAAGACGAGAGACATCCCAGGATAATTAAGGTCATTCCCATGGAAAACTGTGTGCTGTGTCACAACCGAAGTGGGCGTATTGGGCTGTCCTATCAGGGGCAGTTTGAGTCTGAGGGCTATGGCACTCCTTATGAAGAAGGCGATTTTTCCTCCAGAGAGCTAATCGATGGCCGTTTTTACCGGATATTTAAGGACGATATTCATCACGAAAAAGGCCTGACCTGTATTGACTGTCATACCCAAAAAGAAATTATGGGAGACGGTGAGCGCCATGCACATTTCGAAGAGCAACTGGAGGTTACATGCCGGGACTGCCATGTGACTTCTAAATCACCAAATCACCAAATCACCAAATCACCAAATTCCTCCAGTCCTCCCAAACTCAACATCCAGCAAAAAGACGGCTCATTTGTCCTTGAGAACAAACAAAACAAAAAACTTCATCCGCTCCACGCTCCTAATCCGGTTGCCTGTATGCATCCCACTCACCGCCGCCTGTCCTGCCAGGCCTGCCATAGTACATGGGTACCTCAGTGCTACGGCTGTCATGTCCGGATGGACAGAAGCAAGACCCAGTTGGATAAGATTTCAATAAAAGAGACCCCGGGGCTTTGGGAAGAGTTTCGTTCATTTATCCGCTACGAATGCCCGCCTTTGGGAATATTTGAGCATGGCGAAGAAGGACAGGAGGCTCTTTCTGAAAAGGGCCTGCTTCAAGCCGAGACTGGAGAAGTGGTTGTCCTCGTACCCGGGTGACAAGATTTCATTTCCTTCCTGGATGGAGGCGGCAAATGGAAACGTAGTTTCAGACGACTCACTGTCTCATGGATGGACCCCCATACCACGCAAAAGGAGGGACGCTCCTGCAGGGAATGCCACCAAGACCCAAGGGCATTAGGGCTCGGACAGGGCAGTCTCTCATTTGGACCTGATGGGTGGAAGTTCACCTCCTCTCTTTCCGGTCCTTCTACCTCCTTGGACATAGATCACCCCCTGGATGCCTTTGTTGACATAAAAGGCAGACCCCTGGTCCGCACATCAAGAACGGGACTCAGACCCTTTAACTCACATGAACTTGATAAAATCCTCTATGTTGGATTCTGTCTTCCATGCCACACAAATTTTGACGACCCTGTAATGAAAAATTGGACTCCCGGTAAAGCACCTTCCCCTTGCCCCTATGCCGATTTTGCCGGCCGGCATACTTCACAACATCTGCCTTGAAGTATAGTGATAATCTACTATATGTTGTATATATTTATTTAAGATTCCACTGCAAAAATGAATCTTGCTCAAAACACTCTGTCCCTGCCTGTGTATAGCACGCAGACAGGGGCAGGGTGGGAGATTTCCGGAGAGTAGGCATATATCATGGCAAATTTAATAGAATCCAGCCGACCGTCTTCATCAAGTACGAACAGTAGTCTTCCAAATACAGATCTGCCGTTGACTAACAACGCACTTGTTGTGTTGGCCCGCAGATATCTGAAGAAAGACGAGCAGGGCAAAAATTTTGAAACTCCTGAGGAGATGTTCAGGAGGGTGGCAAGGACAATTGCCAAGGCAGATCTTGTGTACGATGAGAATGCCGATGTAGATGCCCTTGCCGAGACTTTTTATGAAATCATGACCTCTCTTCGGTTTATGCCCAATTCGCCGACCTTAATGAATGCGGGCAGAGAGCTTGGACAGCTCTCTGCATGTTTCGTGCTTCCGATTGATGACTCCATTGAAAGCATTTTTGAGGCAATACAGCATACTGCCATGATTCATAAGAGTGGGGGAGGCACAGGCTTTTCCTTCTCAAGGATACGTCCTAGGGGGGAC
Source organism: Deltaproteobacteria bacterium (assembly GCA_030605675.1). Lineage (GTDB taxonomy): Bacteria > Desulfobacterota > Dissulfuribacteria > Dissulfuribacterales > UBA3076 > UBA3076. The sequence continues at coordinate 12,838 of JAUWHV010000144.1, forward strand.
CGGGTCAAATCCACGCAGGGAATCGCAAGCGGCCCGATTTCCTTTATGACCATATTTGATGTGGCTACTGAGACAGTCAAGCAGGGTGGTACCAGGCGTGGTGCCAACATGGCTATTCTAAGAGTGGATCACCCTGATATTGAGGAATTTATTACTACCAAGACGCGTATTGACAGGCTCAATAACTTCAATATTTCCGTGGCGTTGACAGAGAAGTTTATGGAGGCGGTTGAGCGTGGGGAGGACTACGCGCTGGTCAACCCAAGGACCGGCAAAGAGGTCCGCTGGATATCAGCATCGGCTGTTTTTGACAAGATAGTGGAATCAGCCTGGAGTAGCGGTGAACCCGGGATCGTGTTCCTGGACAGGATCAACAGGACAAATCCTACTCCTGACCTGGGACAGATCGAAAGCACGAATCCTTGTGTGACCAAAGATACCTTTGTCCAGACATCGGAGGGACCACGCCAGGTATCAGATATCACAGGATACATGGGAAATGTGGTGCTGGACGGTGATATCTATCCGATTGTGTCTGACGGATTTTTCTGCACCGGGCGGAAAAAGGTCCTTCGCCTTCGCACCCAGGAAGGTTATTCCTTGAGACTTACCAGGGATCACCTGGTTTTAAAGGCGGAGAAGGTCACCCGAAAGGGAATTAAGACCGGTTGGATCAAGGCCGGTGATCTCAGGACCGGCGATAAGATTCTTATCAATAACCACCGTAACCTTAAATCCTGGGAAGGTCCTTACGGAGAGGACGAAGGGTATTTGCTTGGTCTGAAGCCCGGCAACAAGACTATTACTCCGGAACTCGAGAAATGCTCTTATGCATTTTACAAAGGTTTCTTAGGGGGCATTTTTGATGCAGACGGATCTATCCAGGGCAGCCAGGCTAAAGGTGTGAGCCTGAGACTTTCCCAGAGCGACCTTACCATGCTGGAAACCGTTCAGCGCATGCTCCTGCGTGTTGGTATTGCCGGCCGGATTTACAGGTACCGGAGACAGGCTGGAAAAAGCCTGCTCCCGGACGGGCGAGGTGGGCATCGCGCTTATAAGACACGGGCTCAACACGAACTGGTGCTGTCAAAAGATAATCTACAAAGGTTCCATGAGGTTATAGGTCTGACCGATTCAGAGAAGGCAAAAAGGCTTGAAAGACTTCTGGGCAGGTATGACCGGCATCCCAACAGGGAGCGGTTTGTTGCAACTGTCAAGGACATTGAACCGGATGGGGTTGAGGATGTTTATGATGTTTCCGTAGCCGGGATTCACGCCTTTGATGCAAACGGGTTTGTAGTCCACAACTGTGGCGAACAGCCACTTTTGCCGTATGAGTCATGTAACCTGGGTTCCATTAACCTGGGCAGGTTTGTGAAAAATGGCGAGATAGATTATCCATCTCTTAAGGAGACAGTGTGGCAGGCGGTCCACTTTCTGGACAATGTGATAGATGCCAACAAGTTTCCCCTTGAAGAGATCCGCAACATGACCCTCCGAACCAGGAAGATCGGCCTTGGGGTGATGGGCTTTGCTGATTTACTGATATGTTTGGACATTCCCTATAACTCTGACCGGGCCGTTTCCCTGGCCCAGGAACTCATGTCTTTTATGGACAAGGAGTCAAAGGCAGCCTCTGCGGAGCTTGCGAAAAAACGGGGGAATTTCCCTGCCTACAAAGGAAGCATTTACGATAGTCCTGAGACCCCTTTTATGAGAAACGCCACTACCACCACTATAGCACCAACCGGCACCATCAGCATTATTGCAGGGGCATCAAGCGGCATTGAACCTCTGTTTGCAGTCAGCTACATCCGGCGCGTATTGGATGGTACAGAGCTGGTTGAGACACATTCCATGTTTGTAAAGGCTATGGAAGCCGCTGGTAAATACTCTGATGCCTTGATGGAAAAGATTGCAGAAGTCGGATCAGTCCAGGGTCTGGATGAGGTACCGGAAGACCTGAGAAGAATATTCGTCACCTCCATGGACGTCTCACCCGAGGACCATATAGCCATCCAGGCCGCATTCCAGAGAGACATTGATAATGCGGTCTCTAAAACCATTAACTTCCCTGATGATGCAACCAGGGACTCCATCCGGAGTGCATACCTGTTGGCCTGGAATCAGGGGCTTAAGGGCATAACTATCTACCGTAGCGGCAGCAGGCCGGTCCAGGTCTTAAGTCTGAAAAAGGAGAAAGAAGGGACCGATGCAGCAGAAACAATCATGCAGGTGGGTACAAATGGGAAGATCACCCCAAGGCCCAGGCCACTTAAGACCCGGGGTATTACAGAGAGGGTACGGACAGGGTGCGGGAATCTCTATGTAACTGTTAACTGGGATAATAAAGATATATGCGAGGTATTTGCCCAGATGGGTAAGACCGGCGGGTGCGCAGCCTGTCAGATTGAGGCTGAGAGCAGACTGATTTCCCTGGCACTCCGTTCCGGGATCAGGGTCCAGTCCATTGTAACCCAGCTTGCCGGCATCCGTTGTCCATCTCCCATCTGGTATGAAGGAGTCCAGATTCTTTCTTGCCCGGACGCCATTGCCAGGGTGTTGGCCTCCGCAAGCGGGATAGAGATAGAAAAAGCAAACCCGGCTTTTATGAACTGTCCTGAGTGCGGAGCGGTGCTTGAGACAGAGGGCGGCTGTTTCCTCTGCCGGTCTTGTGGATTTTCAAAATGCGACTAATCCCAACCCGGATAAACCGGAAGAGCAACTTCCTTACTCCTTAAAAGGAAGAAAATCATGCGCGTTTTATTCTTACCACTGATTACCAGCGGTGCTGCTCTGGGCACCATTTCCAGGTGTCTGGCCATTGCTGAGGCCCTTCAAGAACAGGGTCACTCTGCGTTCTTTGTCACTGGTGGCCCGACATCCCGATATGTGGCTGAAAGCAAATTTGAATACCAGGAGGGACCGGTTCCCGACCCTCCTGGCCTGCTCCATCCCATGCGGAACCTGGCGGACGTAGCGTTGTTCCTGAATCTAACAAATAAAGACTATGTTCGACGTTCTTTTGAGGCCGAACTGACGGCCATTGATCACTTTCGACCTGATGTTATTTTCAGCGAATTCAAGCTTACGGCCTCTATTTCAGCAGCCTGCTCGGGCCTTCCCTTGGCTTCCACTGCTTGCAGTCCTGCCCATCCAGGGTTTGTGTCACCCCTTTTTCCCAAAACAGGAAGTATCCGGGACAAGGCTGTGGCAGAGTTTAATTGTCTGCTGGATGAACAGGGGCTTTCACCGGTGCAGGATGTGGCTGAGCTGTTTTTTATGCGGAGCGATCTCAAAATCGTTCCAAGCTCTCCGGAGCTGGAGCCCTTACTTCAAGAAGTGGAAAATCTGTATTATGTGGGATACCTGCTCTATGACCGGTGGGAAAGGGCGCCGCTACCCCCGGACCTGCTCAAGGATGTAGCTGCGCCCCTTCTTGTATTTGCCTACTTCAGCGTGGGTGAAATCGGTCCGGACAGGTACCTTCAGGTCCTTCCCAAGGCCTTTGACCATACTGAATTTCATGTGGTCGTAGCCGTGGGCTCGCATCCCCAGCTTCCTGCCCTGCCGGAATCTACGCCAAATGTGACATATGTCCGCTTTGTTCCAGGGAGCAGTATCCTGGAGAGGAGTGCTGCCCTGATTTTTCACGGTGGCCAGAACACGGCCATGGCCGCTTTGTTACATGGGGTGCCCAGTCTGATCATCCCGGGTTCGGATTTTGAAAGGGACTTTAATGCAAGAAGTATCGCCCGGATCAGTGCCGGCATCCACATGGAAGCTGATGCCTTTACCTCAGACCAGGTACTTCACGCAACGCACCGGCTTTTAGAGGGAAGATACTGTCAAAACGCCGAAGTCCATGGCCGATATCTCAAGAAACTGGGTGGCCCCGCCCGGGCCGCAGAGTTGGTCCTCAGCGCTGCCAAATAAGCGATGATGTGTATCCTCCTTTCGTCAGGCACCCAACCAGGGCCTTCAGGCTGGATGTACGGCAGACTCTACAGCGCCGGTGGTTTTGATAATGTCCGTGGCCT
>JAUWHV010000140.1 GCA_030605675.1 Deltaproteobacteria bacterium
GACCCTGGCAGCATAGGCCAGCCCAAGACCTGTGCCTTGAGCCTTAGTAGTATAAAAGGGTTCAAGTGCTCTCTTTTGCGTTTCCTGATCCATCCCCTTTCCGGTATCTGCTATCTGAGTAATCCAATTACCATAGGACAAGCTGCTTTTTATCAATACATGCCCGTCAGTGTCACTTGCTTCACAGGCGTTTTTGATAACATTGAACAGGGCTTGAGAAAGCATGTCCTGATCTACTCGTGACAGGCATTTTTCTTCGGAAATATCAGTATCAATAACAATGCCCTTTTCTTCCCATTCCAGCCTCAGCCGTTGTAGCAAATCTTTCATCAAGGCGTTTAATTCTACTTTTTTGAATATGGGTTTTCGAGGCCTGGAAAAGTCCAGAAAATCCTGGATGAGTCGATTCAGCCTTTTTATTTCGTCGTCCATATATTCAATCATGGTGGATTTAACCGCATGATCAACATCCTGTTTTTTAAGTATGTCTAAGGCCCCTTTAATGATTCCCAGAGGGTTTTTGACCTCGTGAGCCACTGTAAGGGCAAAGTGGCCTACCTCGGCCAGAGCCTTTTGCTGAATCATCTCCTGGTATGTTTCTTCAAGGCTCTTGCGACTCTCGGCCAGAGAGACCAGCATGTGGTTAAATGCCTCGGCGAGTTCGTTGGTTTCCGGCAGTGAGCCCGGTTCAACACGGGCATTTAAGTCCCCTTTTGCTACTATTCTTGAAGCCTTAACAAGTTCTTTCAACGGTGCTACCAGTGAACGGCTGAAGAAGAAAAAGGCCAATAGCCCAACGGCTGCCAGACCAAGAATAGCCACAGCGTATCTTGTCCTGAGTTTGGCCAGCAGTTCGTCGATTCCTGAAGTAGTATAAACTACGTGTACTTTACCGAGTATTTGATTTTGTACTGATGAGCCCCAAAAGGCCTGGTTTTCCTCCTGTTGTCTAAGCCGTATTTCGGCAACGGCCTCTTTTGAGTGAGTGTGAAGACCGGATTTCACCTTTACCAGAATTTCACCTTTTGCATCTTCTACGAGGACTTGAACAACGTCTTTTTCTGAAAGGAGATTGTTTGCCAGACGCTCAAGCATTTTTTGATCACCTATGAGCACGCCCAATTCAGAGTTAAGGGCTAAATATCTGGCCAGAAAGGCCATGCGGTCTTCAAAACGAATACGTAAAAAAGTTTCACCCAGGTGGGCCCCAACCAGGCCAAGTGTAATTGTTGTAGCACCAAGTAAGAGCAATACCCCCAGTAACAACCTCTGCTGAAAGGTCAAGGCTCTCATGGCACTTCTCCTTCAGACCCGGATGCCCCACCAACACTGCTTAAGTATTCAGTAATCGTCTTCCATGCCTTTTCATTCCATTCTACCTCAAAGGGAGGAGAGGAAAGGCCGCACTGAGAACCAGACAGGATATCTTTTGCCAGTTTGGCGCCTAAAATCCCGACTCTTTCATAATCTATGTTAAAGGCCAGAACCGCCCCTATTTCTATGAAGAAGTGGTTATAGCCCACAACTGCAATTCCATGGAGCAGAGCGTCTTTAACCAGATGTGATAGTAATGCCATTGAAATTACAGTAGAATCAGGAATGAACAACAAAGTGTCAATATTCTGATATGCTGAGGAAAGGACCTTTGTGATCTCATGCCTCTTGTGAACAGGTAAAGGTATGACACTGATCCCGAGATCAGCGCCTTCTTTTTGCGCTTGTTCGATCCACTCCCTGTTTTCCACGGGATTGTAAAGGATTCCAATTTTTCTTCTTTCCCCGAGCCGCTGTTTTATCAGGTATATCTGATCCTTAATGGGTATCCTCAGATCCACTCCGCATGGTTCGGGGTCTGCCAGTAGTTTTTGCGGATCAAGGACCATTAGGGCGATTTTTTTATCGTCAGGATTTAACGTTGACCAAACAAGGATAGATGCTTCCGGCCCTATGGCTATTACCGGATCATAGTATTTCCGGCTTAAATGATGGCGTATGAGTTCCGGATTTGAATTCAGGTAGTATATTGTTAAGGGTTGTCTGAAGCTGGAACGCAGTCCCTCAAGGGCCATTACATAAGGTCTGATCTGCGAAGAAACTATTACTGTTATATCTGCGTTATTCTCCTTTGCGTGGAGCGGACCCAGGAATACTGAGCACAAGAGAAATGCCAGGATAGTCCCTTTAATTTTTTTGGGAACTATGGCGTTTTTTTTCATTGCTTAAAATGTTTCTTGTTCTCAATGGCCCGGAGGATCTGTTGACAGAATCCCCGGATTATTTTTGTTTCCCGGGACCTGAGTTCCTGTCTTCCCAAGAGTCGTCTCGTATTATCTACCCAGTATTCCGGATTTTGAGGATTAGTCAATTCAATGGCCATAAATGTTTTTTTCAAATGTTTATACATGCCCTCAAGCTCCCTTGTGGTGGCGAGCTTTGGCTGGACCTTTTCCTCATAGCCTTTGGCTATAAATAGTTCATAACATAATATCATAACACTTTGGGCCAAATTAATAGATGAAAAAGCTGTTGTAGGTATGTTAACAAGAGACTGGCAGAGTCGTAACTGGGAGTTTGTTAGTCCACATTTCTCTGAACCAAATAGGAGAGCAATACGGTTTTTGGGGCCCAGGTCAATCAGTTTTTCTGCTATATCCCGGGGGGTATGAGTAGGTAAGCGTTGCCGGCCGATCCGGGCCGTCGTACCCGCGACATGCTGGAATGGGCCTAAGGCTTCCTCAAGATCGTCAAAAAGGAGCATTGTTTCTATTAGGTCTGCTGCCTCATGTGTGGCCATCTTAAGCATCTTTTCCATGTCAAGCCGATATGGGCGGACAACTATTAGCTGGGGGACACCCATGTTGTGACAGCATCGGGCAGCAGCCCCAATATTTTCCGGATAGCGGGGTTCGTGAAGGATCACGCAGAAGTTATCTAAATCTGCTTTCATTTGAATGTATTTAATCCCTTAAACCATAAATTCGCAATCCCTGAATTATATTGAATATGGCTGAATTAGAGAAATTTACCTTACGCATAGACCCTTCATCAGTATGTTTTTTTCGTTTCATTCTTGAAGGATATGATAACATGTTCGTGCTCAGCACTGTTGACCAACGTGCAGGATTGGTTGAGGTGCGGGCAGTAAAGGGTTCTTTAAAGGACCTTTTGCTTATCCTTAGATCTCTGAAATCCATCATAGGCCTTGACCGTATGGACTCAAGATGTGATGCTTGGATAATGGAACAATTATAGAAAAATGAAACTATTAAATTTCAACAATGTGAGTGCCGCCGGCTTCCGGAATAGAGGGCGGAAAAAACTCTACCTCGCCACCTTTGGCTGTCAGATGAACGAGTATGATTCCCAAAGGATAGCTCAGATTCTCCACGAGAAATACGTACTGACATCAGAGCCTGATAATGCGGACCTGATCCTTGTAAACACTTGCTCAATCAGAGAAAAGGCAGAAAACAAGGTCTACAGCCTTGTTGGCCGCTTAAAAAAGTTCAAGAAACAAAAGCCTGGTTTGATTATTGGTATAGCAGGTTGTGTTGCCCAGCAGGAAGGTGATCGTCTTTTAAAACGTCTGCCATTTATTGACCTGGTATTTGGGCCACAGTGCATTTACGGTTTGCCTGACATGCTAAAGCACGTAGAAAACGGCATGGGGGCTGTCTTGCAGACTGAACTCAAACATGATTTTTTGATACCCCCGGTCACTGCCCCTCTGCCTGAGCCCAACCCTGTCCAGGCATTTGTGACCATCATGCAAGGTTGTGACAACTTCTGTGCATTTTGCGTGGTTCCCTATGTACGGGGACGCGAAGTCAGCCGTCCATCTGAGGATATCCTGGCTGAAATAAGTCAAATACTGGATGAAGGGGTAAAAGAAGTTACGCTCCTGGGTCAAAATGTAAACTCCTTTGGCAAAAAAATAGGTGCCACCCACAGTTTTCCCGGTCTTCTCCGTATGGTGGCTGAAACTCCGGATTTAGAACGTCTGAGGTTTACAACAAGTCACCCGAAAGATATTTCCCTTGATTTAATGAAATGTTTCCGGGATCTTGATACCCTGTGCGAACACCTGCACCTGCCGGTGCAATCAGGTTCCACCACGGTTCTAAAACGCATGAATCGCCATTACACCAGGGATCAATATCTGGCAATAGTAGACAAGCTTAAGTCTTTCTGTCCGGATATCACTCTCACTACCGACCTGATTGTGGGCTTTCCCGGTGAGACTGACAGAGACTTCAAGGACACTATATCCCTGCTCAAGACTGTAGAATTCGATCAGATTTTTGCCTTTAAGTACTCACCCAGACCCCTTACCCGTGCAGCCCGGTTCGATGACCATATTCCTGAAGAAATCAAGACAGAACGCCTTAAAGCAGTACTTGAACTTCAGAAAGAAATCGGGCTTATGCGTTACAAGTCTCTGGAAGGCCGAAAAGAGGAAATCCTTGTGGAAGGCATCAGTAAAAAAAATCCAGAGGAGCTTAGAGGTAGAACTAGAGGCAACCATGTGGTAAACTTCCCTGGGCCTCAAGAACTTATTGGAAAATTCATTACTGTTAAAATAATCAAGGCGTGTTATCATTCCTTAAGGGGAAAAACCCTGATCCATTGAGAGGAGAGGCTCAGGATATTAGAATGGCTAACAGCTAATCGCTCAACTCGGAGAAATCATGTCAAATATTGCCATGTATGTACACGCAATAACCTTGGACGCTGATTCCAACTCTCCCATACTTATTCTAAAAGAAGAAAACGGGGAAAGGACCTTGCCAATCTGGATTGGTCTGCTGGAAGCCACCGCAATTGCCACAGAGATGGAAAAAATCGAATTTGCAAGGCCGATGACCCATGATCTTTCAGTAAATCTCTTAAAGAAAATGGAAATAAAGATACCCAGGATCGAGATATCCGATCTCAAGGATAACACATACTACGCCCTGATAACCCTCAAGCAGGGAGACCGCGAGCTGACTGTAGACGCAAGGCCAAGTGATGCGGTGGCCATTGCCTTGAGGGCTGAGGCCCGGATTTTTGTGAACGAGTCTGTTCTCAAAATCACTCAGCCCATTAAAGGGACAGCAATAAAAAATGGAGAAAGAATTCCTGCAGAAGAAAAGAAGTGGGCAAAGATCCTGGAAGAGATGGATCCCGCCGCAGTTAAGTACAAAATATGATTACACTGCAAAAACCTGAAATGTTGATGTTTGACCTCCACTGCCACAGTCTTTTTAGTGATGGAGAACTTCTACCCTCTGAACTGGTAAGACGTGTGGAAATCCTGGGCTATAAGGCCATAGCCATTACCGATCATATCGACTTTTCCAATTTTGATTTTATAATTCCCCGATTGGTTAAGGCAGCAAAAGACATCAATCGTTACAGCTCCGCAAAACTCATACCTGGTGTGGAGATTACCCATGTTCATCCTGATCTGATTGCCCCCCTGGCAAAAGAATCCAGGTATCTGGGAGCTGATATACTGATCTGCCACGGGGAAACCATTGTAGAGCCTGTCTGCCCGGGGACTAATCGGGCCGCCATTGAGGCAGACATTGATATACTTGCTCACCCAGGACTGATCTCTGAAGAAGACGTGAAGCTGGCAACCCGAAATGGTACTTTTCTTGAAATCTCCGGCCGGAAAGGTCACAGTTTCACAAATGGCCACGTAGCCAAGCTTGCCAAAGCTTATGGAGCAAAGCTTATAATCAACTCGGATGCCCACGCCCCGGATGACTTCATGAGCGCTGAAAGGGCACGGAAAGTAGGTCTTGGTGCAGGGCTTAAATCAGAGGA
>JAUWHV010000008.1 GCA_030605675.1 Deltaproteobacteria bacterium
AGTTAAGGGGCATCCTTCATTCACCGGTTTACACTTTTTTCGAAAAAGTGTATATTCAATCGAATTGAATGCCGATGTCGAAACTGGAAATTCGAAATTGGGAAAAACACAAAGATGTAAATGTGTTACCTAATTTCAAATTTCTAGTTTCCAATTTCACTGCCAAAATATAAGATCAACAAAGTGTAAACTACTTTTGACTTGTCCTGAACATGGAATTCCCCATAGGTATCGTCGGGCGTTTTCAACACCTACTGCTAGCGGAGTTGGGGCTCTTCCTGTTTTTTATTGACACTAGAAGAAATGTTTCGTATCGTGTATTTTATGGATGTATAGCTGGAATTAGCTATATGTAGGTCTATAAGGCTATCAAGTGGCAGGTCTGTAAATGAAGAGGCTACGAATAGTGCCTCTTTTTTTATAGGTAAGCCCTTGAGGAAACATGACACTCTGTATGGATCAGAAATCACCTGCATGGCGGATCCTTTCCGTTTGGGCGTTTCGAACCCATGGCAAGTGCAACACATGGGTCGAAAGAGCCCATAGTTTTTAGGAAAGGAGGTAAAGATCATGGCGAAAGGAACTGTGAAATGGTTCAACGATCAAAAAGGCTTCGGTTTCATCTCTCAAGAGAATGGGCCTGATGTCTTCGTCCACTTCAGCGCCATTGAGGGCAGCGGATTCAAGTCCCTAGAAGAAGGACAGACAGTGGAGTTTGATGTGGTTGAGGGCCCCAAGGGCCCCCAGGCGTCCAACGTGCGCTCCTAGTGCCGGTTGGCCTCGGAAATCAGCGCTGAAAAGCGGGTTTGCTTTCGAGTGCCCGCTTTTTTCGTTTTATTTTTCCAACCAATTTTATCTATAATGGCCCTTAAGCCTGAGCAACTACTAAAACTAAAAGTTTGTTTCATTCAAAACGACTATTAAAGAATAGCAGTGGCTCCTAGAGGAATGTATTAATGAAACTTTATATTGGGAATTTGCCCTTTAATACCACAGAAGCAGAAGTTCGCGAAATGCTTGAGCAGTATGGGACTCTCGAGTCCTTCAATTGGATTACTGATCGCGATACAGGGAGACCGCGCGGTTTTTGCTTTGCCGAAATGGATAATGCCGATGCCGATGCCGCTATAAAAGCTCTTAACGGCAAGGACCTCGGTGGACGCAATTTAAAGGTAAACGAGGCAAGGGCACGAAATGACCGCCGTAAGAAGCGCTCCTGGTAAAAGAAAAAATTTGAAAAATATCCTATAGCAAAAACCAAAGAAGACTATAAAGGTATCTTACCCCAATATGTAGCCAGAAAATAGATCAAATCTCAAAGAGCTATCGTAATCAACCACTTTCAGCTTTCGGCTTCAGGCTTTCAGCTCTTATGCAACGCCGCAGATTGGGTTTTTTCAGCGGAATCAGTTAATAGGAGGACCGAATGCGCATTATAGCCTTTGGAGACATCCACATGGACTGTGCCGGCATTGAGAAAATCACTGGGCTTTCAAAGGCAGACCTGGTGATAATTACAGGGGATTTTACCAATTTTGGCGGGAAAGAAGACGCCTTAACCACACTGGATGTCATCAGGCGCATTAATCCCAAAATATATGCAATCCCGGGTAATATGGATAAGGCATCAGTCGGAAACTATCTGGATGAGCTTGGCATCAATATCCATGGTAAAGGATTTGTCCTGGGGGACTTGGGAATCTTCGGTGTAGGAGGATCTAATTTCACTCCCTTCAACACCCCAACCGAGTTCTCTGAAGAAGAACTTGGGGACATTGTTAACAAGGCATACCAATATGTGACCCAGGCACGGATCAAAGTCCTGATATCCCACACCCCTCCTTTCAACACTGCTGCCGATATGATTGGCGGTGGGGTCCACGTTGGCAGCACAGCCATCAGAAAATTCATTGAAGAAAAACAGCCTGACTTTTGCTTCACAGGCCACATACACGAATCCAGAGGGAAAGATCGGATAGGGCATACTCTGATACTCAATCCGGGGATGCTGAAAGATCCTGGCTGGATAGAGTTCAACAGCCAGGATGATGGGAGTTATATCGCTCGTCTTAATTGATTTTCTTACTTCACTTCCTCGAAGTCAGCGTCTACCACGTCGTCATCTCCTCCACCTTTGCCACCTTTTTCACCTTTGCCGGATGTATCTGCACCGCCTTCCCCGCCTGCCTGAGCGCCGGCAGCCTGCTGATACATCATTTCAGCCAGCTTGTGCGATGCCTGCATAAGCTCATCCTGGGCCTTTTTAATAGCCTCCAGGTCCGTGCCTTCCATGGCCTTTCTGAGATCTTTGATTTTATCGTTGATCTGGTCTTTGGTAGCAGAATCTACCTTGTCTCCAAGATCCTGCAGGCTCTTTTCCGTGCTGTAAATCAAGGTGTCGGCCTGATTCCGGACCTCCGCCGCCTCTCTTTGCTTCTTATCTTCCTCAGCGTGGAGTTCCGCATCCTTGGTCATTTTTTGAATCTCCTCCTCACTGAGACCACTGGAGGCCTGGATCATGATGGACTGCTCCTTGCCGGTTGCCATGTCCTTTGCTGACACATTAAGGATGCCATTGGCATCTATATCAAAAGCGACCTCTATCTGAGGCACGCCACGGGAAGCCGGCGGGATTCCAACCAGCTCAAACCGTCCGATGGTCTTGTTGCCTGATGTCATCTCACGCTCGCCCTGAAGCACATGGATGGTTACGGCATTCTGGTTATCAGCGGCAGTTGTGAAAATCTGGCTCTTCCGGGTTGGAATAGTGGTATTTTTTTCAATCAGTTTAGTCATGACCTGACCAAGTGTCTCAATACCAAGGGACAGGGGAGTTACATCCAGGAGCAGTACGTCCTTGACTTCGCCTTTCAGGACCGCCCCCTGTATAGCCGCCCCTATTGCCACGACTTCATCAGGATTGACACCTTTGTGAGGCTCTTTGCCAAATAATCCTGTGACCTTTTCTTGAACCTTTGGCATACGGGTCATGCCGCCAACCAGTATAACTTCGTTTATGTCAGCAGGAGTGAGACCGGCGTCTTTGAGAGCTACCTGACACGGACCTTCAACGCGGTCGATCAGATCTGCCACCAGGGACTCAAGCTTGGCCCTGGTGAGCTTAATGACCATATGCTTCGGACCACTGGCGTCAGCCGTAATGAATGGCAGGTTAATCTCAGTCTCCAGAGTGCTCGAAAGTTCACACTTTGCCTTTTCAGCCGCCTCTTTTAGACGCTGCAGGGCCATCCGGTCCTGCCTGAGATCCAGGCCATGCTCCTTCTTGAACTCATCTGCCAGCCAATCAACTATCCGAAGGTCAAAGTCCTCGCCTCCAAGAAACGTGTCTCCATTAGTGGACTTTACCTCGAAAACTCCCTCCCCGATCTCCAATATAGAGATATCAAAAGTGCCTCCGCCCAAGTCAAATACGGCGATCTTCTCTTCTGACTTCTTATCCAGACCATAGGCCAGAGCTGCTGCTGTAGGCTCGTTGATTATGCGCAGGACGTTTAATCCTGCAATACGGCCTGCATCTTTGGTGGCCTGGCGCTGGCTGTCGTTGAAATAGGCCGGCACGGTGATCACCGCATCGATTACCTTCTCACCAAGGTAATCGTCAGCAGTCTGTTTCATCTTGCCGAGTACCATGGCTGAGATCTCAGCAGAGCTGTACTGCTTACCCCCTATTTCTACGCACGCATCTCCACTTGAACCCTGGACAATCTTAAAAGGGTATATATCCTTGGACTTCTGGACTTCTGCATCACTAAATTTTCTACCAATAAGTCTCTTGACCGCAAAAACCGTGTTTTCTGCATTGGTAACTGCTTGCCTCTTGGCCAGCATTCCCACCAATCGTTCACCTTTATCTGTAAAGGCTACTACCGAAGGTGTAGTGCGCCCGCCCTCGGCATTATTTAGAACCTTGGGATCACCTCCCTCCATGATGGACACACAGGAGTTGGTGGTCCCCAAGTCTATGCCTATTACTTTACTCATATAGAAAATCCTCCTTGTAAAAAAGCTTCAATATAAAAAGTTAGATCGAGTTGTAGTTTTACTGCTCCTAAAACTAAGCACTAGTTTCTTCTTGTCCACTCCCCTCTGTTGCATTTTTTGATACTACTACAAGAGCAGGTCTCAAGATCCTTTCATGAAGCGAATAACCTTTTAAGAGCTCTTTTATCACTGTATTTTCTTCCACTCCCTTATGCTCTTGCACAGTAAGGGCCTCATGCAAATTCGGATCAAATTTCTGCCCTTCTGCAGTAAAGACCTTGAGACCGAAACGTTCCAGGGTTTTTAAGTAGCCGGACATGGTTAGATCAAACCCCTCTATCAACTTATCAAAATCCCTTAATTCCTTAGCTGAAGTCACGGCCCGTTCTAAGTTGTCAAGAAAGGGCAGCAGTTCTCTGGCAAAGGATTCTAAGGCATATTTCATATATTCCGACTTTTCCCGCTCTATCCTCTTCTTAAAATTTTCCAGATCGGCAGCCAGTCGCAGCACCTTTTCCTGACATTGCTTGAGTTCTGCCTCTCTGTCTGCCAGCTTCCGGGCCGGATCAATCTCATCACCGCCTGTGCTCTCGATCTCTTCCTCTCCTGTTGTCTGATTTTCTTCCATATCTTTGCTTTCCATGTTTCACGATTCCTTAAGCTTTTCGCCTAAAATCTGGGCGGTATATTCAACCAGGGACACTGCACGGGCATAGTTCATGCGAATCGGGCCAACAATACCCAGACTCCCCAGGGGACTGCCACTTCCAGCATAAGGAGCCAGTACCATGCCGCAGCCAGGCACCTCATTTCCAAGCCCTTCAGATCCGATATATATTTGCACTCCTCTTGAGTCCAAGCACCTGTCCAAAAGGGTCAAAAGAGCCTCCTTCTCTTCAAATGTCTGAAGAATTGCCCTGATACGGGAAACATTCGAAAACTCCGGTTTATCAAGGAGATTGAGTCTGCCTTCGATAAAGACCTCTCCCTGCTCAGCTGGCCCCTTCATCTGATCAAGGAGGTCTTCTAAAAGGACGTCAAAGACTCTCTTTTCTTCTTTTAGTTCCCCTATAATCACAGACCTGAGTTCTTCCATGCACATGTGAGCAAGCTTGTTGCTAAGATACTGGGAAATTTGCTCCAGCTTCTCCTCCTGGATGTCATAATCGATCTGCACAAGTCGATTTTGCACCATACCGGTGTCAGATACACTGATGACCAGTATCAGGCCAGGCCGGATTCGCAGGAATTCAAGGTGTATCAAGCGGTCACAGGTAAGCCGGGGAGCACTTACTACTGCTGCATGCCCTGAAAAAGATGCCAGTAGTTGAACAGCACGCTTCAGGGTTGCTACCAAACCGGCAGACCTGAACATCAAACCCTTTTCTATGGCTACCTGGTCACCCCAAGACAAATCTTCTTTATCCAAAAGGAAGTCCACGTAATAACGCAGACCTGTCTCAGTTGGAAGGCGCCCTGCTGATGAATGGGGCTGGAATAGCAGGCCAATATCCTCAAGGTCGGCCATGGCATTACGGATAGTAGCAGGACTCAATCCAAGCCCGGCCTTCTTGGCAACAGTCCTGGACCCTACCGGTTCTGCGTCATTTATATAAGCATGAATGACGGTCTTCAGTATCTCGCGGCTTCGTTCAGATAGATCGATGTGCTCGGTATCCATAGGTGATTTTTCTCACAAGCCTTGTTAACACTTAATAATACCTTGGGGTGCTGAAAGACACTAATTCTGACCAAAGGCTGTGTCAACCGGAGAAGTCCAAGAGGCTGAAGGCTGAAGGCTGAAGGCTGAAGGATTTCAAGCATTTGGCAACGATCGAACGTCCTAAGTTTCGTCCCTAAAAGTCTTCAGTCTAAACACCTAATTTTGTGTAATCACGCATGATTTGTCCCTATTAGCCTTCTACCTTCAGTCTATCTACCTGAATAGTTACGAAAACAAGAGTTGAATCATCCTTCGGTTTAGTGTAAAGAACTCCGGTTTGAAATACCTTGTGTACAGATACCCGTGAAGCCGCTTGAATTATGCCTGTATATCTACTAACCGGAGACATGGTCTTTCCACCTCCCGAGCTTGCCGGAGAAGACGGACTTTTGGCTGTTGGCGGGGACCTGAGCATCCCGAGGTTAATTCTCGCATACCGCCAAGGGATATTCCCCTGGTACAACCCCGGGGAACCAATATTTTGGTGGTCCCCAGATCCGAGGTTGATTTTAGAGCCATCAGACCTCCACGTATCCAGACGTCTTGAACGAATCATTCGGCAAGGACGCTTTCAAGTCACTTTGGACCACGCCTTTAAGGAGGTTATAAGAGCCTGCTCAGAGACCAGAATGAAAAGGGGCGATGGAACATGGCTTACACCGGAAATGATTGAGGCATACACTGAACTTCACTATCTGGGAAAGACCCATTCCGTAGAGACATGGCAAGGGGATCGACTCGTTGGTGGACTTTACGGGATGGCAATGGGCAGGGTATTTTTTGGTGAATCAATGTTTACTAAAGTTTCAGATGCCTCAAAAGCAGCATTTGTGACCCTTGTACGCCAACTATCTGACTGGGACTTTGCCATGATTGATTGCCAGGTTAGTACTTGGCACCTCTTGAGCCTTGGCGCAAAGGAAATACCAAGGTCTTTTTTCCTGGAAAGACTTAAAAAGCTGACTGACCTCCCAAGTAAGGCTCCAGTTGGCAAATGGAGCTAGTGCCTGTCCGAAAACAATGGTCACTCAAATACTAATGCTCACTCCCACTGAGGCAAAAAAGAACCTATCACCAAGTGCATTGTAAAGCTTCGCGCCATTCTCAAGCCCGGTACAGTGGGCAGCTCCCAGCCTTTTAATACCGAACTCCTCAAGGCTGGATAACGTAAAGCCGAACTGGGCAGGATCTGCAAGGCCCAGATGCGTACCACCCATCACAGTGTGGATTGGCCGGCCGGGGAGATTCTTCTGTATGTGCTTCAGAATATTGATGATCCCTGCATGGGCACAGCCGAGTATTACAAAAAGGCCTTTCTCCGTATCTATCACTACAGAGAGATCATCTCTCAAAGGATCCTGAACCCAGCCAGCCTCAGGGTCTCTTAATTGCATATTCGGATCAGGGGGTTCAAAGTCAGTTATCCTGGGAACCACACCAGTCAGGTACACGCCAGGATATATCTCCTTGAACTCTTCCACATCGACAAACCGGGCTCCGATAGCCTCAAGATACTCCTTTTTATATCGAAGCCCTATCTCCCTCAGGACATCTCCCTTCTTCCAGTATCGAACGAGAAAGATGTCAGGATGGGCATAGACCGGCTTAGGCCCTGAGATCCCCAGCACTGCCGGAAGCCCGGATGTATGATCATAGTGCCCATGGCTCAAAACTATAGCATCAATTGACCTCAGGTCTTTTCTCAGAATCAGGCTGTTAGACAACACACCAAGGCCCTGGCCTGTGTCAAACAACATGCTATACCCTTCAGTCTCAACATAGCAAGACCAGCCGTGCTCCCCTATCAACCCGGATGGACCGGAGACGCTATTTTCGCATATTACAGTTAGTTTCAACTGTGAAACCATAAAAGTACCTCCAGTTGCTTCGTTCAATCCGAATCTGAAATGGCCGGGCGGATATGTCCAAGTGCTTCGGGATCAGGGGATAGAGGAAGGCGATATCCTGCTTCCGTATACTAAACCCCACTATGACCAAAGCCGCCCTCGCCCCTTGCGGTTGTGGGCAGTGAATCCACTTCTTGCCAGCTTGCCTGCCAGACCCTGGCAAGGATCATCTGGGCTATCCTTTGTTCTCTCTGGATGGTGACAGTTTCCGGTCCGTGATTAATAAGTCCGACTTTTATCTCACCGCGGTAGTCGGCGTCAATAGTGCCGGGTGAGTTAACTACTGTCAGACCGTGCTTGATGGCAAGTCCGCTCCTGGGCCGGATCTGGAATTCATAACCGTGTGGCAGAGCTACTGCAAGACCTGTGGGAACAAGACCTATTTCCCCTGGATGCAGTAGGATATCATGTTGGATCGCTGCAGCCAAATCCATGCCTGCCGATTGTCTGGTTATGTAATGAGGAAGAGGAAGGTCAACTGCATGGGGAAGGCGTTTTATCTGTACAACTACAGATAGTCCTTCCGGTGATCTAATGGACAGGGATTCTATCAAATATTACTCACGAGCTGCCTGCAAAAGAACTTGCCAGTTCCTCATACCTATCCGCGGCCTCTCCATCCGGGGTCGGCCCCAGACAAACCAAGGCGGAGCCCCCCTTCAAACACTGTGTTGCCATCTGCTTTATATCCTCAGGGGTGACTGCATTAATTTTGCGGATTACCTCATCATAAGAGACGAATTTGCCCAGATTTATTTCGTTTTTTGCCAAACGCGTCATACGGCTGTCTGTGCTTTCAGCAGAGAGCAACAATCCACCCTTGATGTGATCCCTGGCAGCCTCCAGTTCATCGTATTCAATAGATTGATCTGCGAGCTTTTTTAACTCCCCGTGCATTAGCTCCACTGTTTTCGAAAACTGTTTTTCAGAGATGCCTGCATAAATTCCCAGCATCCCGGTATCCTGGAACGAGGAGGAAAAGGAATAGACTGAGTAGGCAAGACCCCGTTTTTCCCTTATCTCCTGAAACAGCCGGGAACTCATGGACCCGCCCAGGATGACGTTAAGCAACAGGGCCGGATAGCGTTGAGGGTCTGAGGTGCATGGTCCTTCATAGCCCATCAGTACGTGAAGTTGTTCCAGGTCTTTTTTGATAAATTTGACCCCAAGGTGGGGTACTGGTCTGGAATGAGATGAATGGCCCTTGATAGACGCCAAGCCTCCGAAAAGTCCATTTATCTTGGCAACAAAAGACTCATGTTCCAGGTTGCCCGCCGCAGCGATCAGGATTTTTGGGCCTACATAGGTCTTACCTACAAACTCCTTTAAATTCTGTGAATTTATTGCGCTGACGTTGTCAACAGTGCCGAGAATGGATTGCCCAAGGTTGCTTCCAGGCCAGTAAAATCTGTTAAAAAGTTCATGAATCAACTCATCCGGGGAGTCCTCAAGCATACTGATCTCTTGCATTATGACCCGGCGTTCTCTTTCCACTTCCTTGTCGTCAAATCTGGAATGGAGAAAAATATCGGAGAATAAATCCAGTAACCTGTCTAGATGGATATCCAGTACCTTTGCGTGGAAACATGTGATCTCTTTGGAGGTAAAGGCATTGGAAAATCCACCCATCTGGTCAAAGGCCTTGGCAATGTCCAGGGCGGTACGCCGTTCAGTCCCCTTAAAAATCATATGCTCGATAAAGTGGGAAATGCCGAAGTTACCGGCATCTTCATCCCTGGCACCTATAGTAACCCACACACCGACTGATACCGAGCGGACATTGGGCATGCGCTCAGTAAGCACGCGAATGCCGTTTGGAAGGACGAATTTATTGTATTGCTGGTTCACTTTTAAACAGTATCCCCCTGCTCGTCCATGACAGCCTTGCGGCTGAGCTTGATCCTGCCCTGTTGATCTATACCTATGACTTTTACACGGACTTCGTCACCTTCGGCAAGTATATCCTTTACATTTTTTACATGCCTGTTCTCCAGTTGGGAAATATGCACCAGGCCGTCGGTGCCGGGTAATATCTCAACAAACGCCCCGAAGTCCATAATCTTTTTCACGGTCCCAAGGTAAATCTTTCCGACCTCAGCCTCTTTTGTGAGATCCTTGATCCTTTTGATGGCATCGTCTGCTGCTTCCCCTGAAGAGGAAAAGATGTTCACCTCACCTGAATCATCGACGTCTATCTTTACGCCGGTTTCTGCTATTATGCCACGTATATGCTTCCCGCCCGGGCCGATAAGGTCCCGGATCTTATCCGGGTTGATATTGAGGGTAATGATTCT
>JAUWHV010000087.1 GCA_030605675.1 Deltaproteobacteria bacterium
CAGTCCCAACTCACCTCTTTTTTGCTTACGGTCCTTACCCGGCAGGCTCAGACGAAGGGCATAGGAGTCGAAATCAAGTGTGTCGGTCTTTCTGTAATCATCACTTATGCGATTTAATGTGCCGTTTCTCAATCGCAAACCCACTTCCAAACCACCTGGCTGAGCAAACAGTTTTCCATCCCTGGCCAGGATCTGATAGGTAACCCGCTTTTTTCGGGCGTCCTGAATGTAAACTCCCTTGAAACGGTGACCTTGATCCAGGCTCTCATCGACATATAGGGTGAGCTCGGACGTCGGGCTAAAAAAAACTTTTTCAGGAATTCCACGCGCCAGACTACGTTCAGTCAATTCTATAATAAAATTTCTGGATACTGTTTTTGCCTTTGGAATCACACTGGCTGACAAAAAAAAGCTGACCAGACATGCTGTTACTGAAACCATGATCACAGGTATTATAAGTTTTTTAAGACCTGCACCACACGCAAAAAGTGCGAGCATCTCACTGTCCCTGGAAAGACGCAAAAATCCCAGAAGTACACCTAACATCGTGGCCATAGGCAGCACAAATGCCCAAAATGTTGGAAGCATCAAAATTGCAAATTTGCCCAATTCAGTGAATTTTATCCCTGCCCTGAGCAGAGGTTCCAAAAGTGGCAACAGGCTACCCAGCAACAAAAGGACGCTGAGTGCACAAAAGGAAAACAGAAAAGGCAGGGCCATTTCCCTTAAGAGCATTTTAGACAATATAGACATAGGGCTCCACAAGAGGAAATTGAGGGATTGAGGAATTGAGGAATTGAGGAATTAAAATCAATATCAGGCATCCTTCACGACAAGTCAAAAGTAGTTTACACTTTGTTGATCTTGTATTTTGGCAGTGAAATTGGGAAAAACAAAAAGATGTAGATGCGTTACCTAATTTCAAATTTCGAGTTTCCTGTTTCGACAATGGCATTTAATTCGATAATACACGCTTTTTCGAAAAAAGTTTAAACCGGTGAATGAGTATGCCCAATATCATACCTTCAATTCCTCAATTCGCAATTCTTCAATTACAATCAATCTTGCTCTAACGGGAAAGATGGGATAAACAAGAAACAATACTACACGACACCAATTGCAATCTGTGCTTTGCAGATGTCGTGTAGCCTGCGGAGAAAGTAACCCTCCATGGGGTTACAACGCCCGTTTTACCGCAAGCCACCGAACTGTAAGCGTTCACAGGGTGCTGCAGATGCGAGGCGGAGGGTACGCAGACGTACTCCCTGTACTTCAAGTGCCCGACAACAAAGCAGATGCGGTGCCCTGTGAACGCTTACCGGAGAAAATATGCCCCATCGTATAGAAGTTGCATTAAAACGTCATCTTCAAGACCCGCAAGGTCTTAAGACCGCCCGGCAGTGTCGCGAGGACCTCAAGCTGGCGGTCTCCGGCATCAGAACCATCAAGGTCTATCTTATCGATACCGACCTTTCAGAGGAACAACTAAGGGCAGTTGCAGAAGGTCCTTTTTCTGACCCGGTGATCCAGGTAGCGGCAATAAATCGCCCTCTGGCCCTGGAACTGGCCAAGAAACGTGATTTCTCCTGGGATTGGCTGATAGAAGTCGGTTTCAGACCAGGAGTCACGGACAATGAAGGTCGTACTGCAAGAGAGGCCCTTGAGTTGGTTCTCGGTCGCAAACTGGGATTGAACCAAGGAGTGTACACCTCTACTCAGTACTGTATTAAGGGAGAGCTTACCTGCGATCAGGTAAAAAAGCTGGCAAAAGGGCTTCTTGCAAATGATCTGATACAGAGGACCACTATAGTCTCAAGGGATACGCTTGGTGAGGTTTGGTCTGAAAAACAGAGTCCTTTTCATGCGGTTCCCAAGGTTAGAGACAAGGCTTCAGTAGAAGTAAAGGAGATAGATCTCTCTGTGCTAACGGATGAGGAGCTGGTAGCCATGTCAAAAGACAGGGTATTGGCACTCAATCTCAAGGAGATGAAACAGATAAGGGAGTATGTCCAAAGGCCTGATGTGCAGGAAGAAAGGGCCAAAGTCGGGCTTACGGGACGACTTACTGATGTTGAACTTGAGGCCCTTGCCCAGACCTGGTCCGAACACTGCAAACACAAGATCTTTAACTCCATCATTAATTACAGGAATGAGGAAGGGGAAGAGACAGTAGTTGAGAGCCTTTTTGATACTTATATCCAGGGAGGGACCAGGGAGATCCGCAAAAGGCTGAAATCCAATGACTGGTGTCTTTCCGTATTTAAAGACAATGCCGGTGTGATCCGATTCAACGATCGTTATAATGTTGTTTTTAAGGTTGAGACCCATAACAGCCCTTCGGCCCTTGATCCATATGGCGGTGCCCTTACAGGGATCGTAGGGGTGAACAGGGACCCGTTTGGGACTGGAATGGGGGCAAAGCTGATATTCAACACCAATATATTTTGCTTTGGGCCTCCGGATTACGACATGCCCCTTCCCAAAGGACTGCTTCACCCCAAACGCATATTCGAAGGCGTACGAGAAGGCGTTGAACACGGGGGTAACCAGAGTGGTATCCCCACTGTGAACGGGTCTATCCTCTTCGACGAGCGTTACCTGGGTAAACCCCTTGTCTTCTGCGGCACAGGAGGCATCATGCCAAAGGTGATTTGCAATAGGCCCGGCCAAGATAAAAATGCCCGCCCGGGAGACGCCGTAGTCATGTGCGGCGGCCGTATAGGAAAGGATGGGATCCACGGGGCAACCTTCTCCTCCGAGGAGCTGCATGAGGGCTCCCCGGCTACGGCAGTGCAGATAGGAGATCCAATAACGCAGAAGAAGATGACAGACTTTCTCCTGAGGGCACGAGACCTTTGCCTGTACAGTTCCATTACTGACAATGGCGCAGGAGGTCTTTCGTCCTCTGTGGGTGAGATGGCACAGGAGACAAACGGATTCGAGCTCTATCTTGACCAGGCGCCCTTGAAATATCCAGGGCTTCAGCCATGGGAAATACTGCTTTCCGAGGCCCAGGAACGGATGACCGTGGCAGTCCCCAAGGAAAAACTGGACGAGTTCATGGACCTTGCAAAGAAGATGGACGTTGAGGCCACGGTTCTCGGAAATTTCACCGACTCGGGAAAATTCCACTGCCTGTACCAGGGAAAGACTGCGGCATATCTGGACCTGGACTTTGTACATAACGGAGTTCCCAGGCTTGAACTCACTGCAGTGTGGACTCCCCCTGTGCATGAGGAACCCGAACTGCCTGAACCCGCAGATCTTGGCGCAGAGCTCAAGTCCTTGCTTTCTCGCTATAACGTGTGCAGCAAGGAGTATGTAGTCCGCCAGTATGACCATGAGGTCCAAGGAGGGAGCGTAATAAAGCCCCTCACAGGGGCAAAGGACGACGGCCCGAGCGATGCCGCGGTCTTGAGGCCGGACCTTGAATCCCTTGAAGGCCTGGTGGTAGCCCATGGAATCTGCCCTCGCTACAGCGACATAGACACCTTTCACATGGTGTGCTGTGCAGTGGACGAGGCAGTAAGAAACGCCATATCCGTAGGAGGCAGCCTGGACCTTATGGCAGGCCTTGACAACTTCTGCTGGTGCGACCCGGTCCAGTCAAAAAAGACCCCGGACGGCCATTACAAATTGGCCCAGTTGGTAAGAGCAAACCAGGCCCTGTACCAGATTTGCACTACCTATGGTGTACCATGCATTTCAGGCAAGGATAGCATGAAAAACGATGCTGTTATCGGCGGGGTAAAGATATCCATCCCGCCTACCCTGCTATTCTCGGTAGTAAGCCGCATACAAGATGTGCGTCTTGCAGTGACCATGGATGCAAAACACCCGGGAGACCTGGTCTACGTGCTTGGAGCAACTTATCCTGAGCTTGGTGCTTCTGAATACCACGCCAGGTATAATTATATTGGAAACAATGTACCGAAAGTAAGGATGAAAGACGCGCTGACCAGGTACCGTGCCCTTTCAGATGCCATATATCAGGGCATTGTCTCATCCTGCCATGACTGTTCTGACGGTGGATTGGGAATTTCACTGGCAGAAGTCGCTTTCAGTGGTGACCTGGGTATGGTAATAGACTTAGGTGCTGTGATTGCCGAAGACGTCGACCGCCTGGACACATTGCTCTTTAGTGAAAGCCAGAGCCGCTTTGTTGTTACCATTAGAAAGGAACATCAACAGTCTTTTGAGAATACAATGGGAGATACAGGCTGTGCCATGGTAGGCGAGGTGATCGAAAAACCTGCATTGATACTTGAATATTCAGGAAAAATAGTAGTAAATGAGGGCCTGAGCTCCTTAAAGGATGCCTGGAAAAGGCCCTTGGCCTGGTAGGGATTCAGAGCTTAATCCACAAGTGACGGATCACAAGAAAAATATTCTGTCAGAAGAGGCATTTCTCATACTTCACTCAGGTGAAATCCCAGAGGTCGCATATTACGGCTCAATCCATTATCTTACCGAAGATCCTGAAGGACCTTTGCTCAATATTGAACCGCAAGATCTCATGTCCCTTGAGGAAGCCGTTGTTCAGCGCTACAGGACTATTATACTGAGAGACCTCACGCCTGGAAATCGTGACAGGAAAATTTACAGGGGGCTGAAAAGATGTGCGGCTAACTGGAAGCGCCTTGTCAACTTTTCCGATATTTCCGATAAAAGAAGTATAAACATTTCTTCTATACGTATGGAAATAGCTGAGGCATTGAAGGACTTTTTGAGGCAGGAAATTATGGACGTAAGCTCAGGTAAAAGAAAAACCTGCGTAAATTGCTCTTATTCCGTATTGACGGAATTGGCATACGGTCTGGGCCTGTCGAAGGATGATCTGCCCGCACGGAAAAAATTGAAGGATTGAGGAAAGTGATAATTGAGGAATTGAGGAATTGAAGGAACTATTTTTTAATTTAGAAATTGAGAACTTACTAGGATTGAAGGTAATATAGTGATTATAATTCAAAAATTGAGGGTATCGTATTGGTTTTAATTCCTCAATTCCTCAATTTTTTAATTCCTCAATTCAGAAACTATGAATAACAGCCGCGATAACAACAAATTAGTGACCTTCCTGGCACTGGGGCTTGCAGGGCTGATCCTGGCCCTGGGGCTGAGGCTCTTTCTGCCCTTTTTTGAACCGATAGCCTGGGCCATTATACTGGCCCTTTTCTTTTACCCGATATACAGATGGATAAGACGAACTCTTAAGGTATCCGAGGGCCTGGCGTCTCTGGGGATGTGTATTCTTATAATCGCTTTTATTATAATTCCGGTCTTTGCCCTTTTGGGAAG
>JAUWHV010000051.1 GCA_030605675.1 Deltaproteobacteria bacterium
TCTAAACTCTGCGGTAAGCCTTTTTTTTCATCCCCGTCATTTCTTTGCGTCCTTTGCGTCTTGAGCGAAGTTTACCCCGTTGAATGTCCTTGTTTTTCTATTCAACTAGGGCGGGCGGTTACTTCAGCCTTCTACCTTCAGTCTATCCACCTGAATAGTTACCAGCAATTTTAATATATACGAACGACTATATTGACAAAAAACTTATGCATCAACATAAATTCACGGACTTTTCTTGACAAGGGCCGTGCGGTTGTTCACATTTACCCGTGACAAAATAACAATATTAGGCGACACCAAGTGCAATCTGTGCTTTGCTGTGACCTAAGTTGAGCTATTAGCTGTTAGCCATTAGCGTTTAGCTTTGAAAAATCAAGGTATTACCAGAACATCCTGTAATCATTACGCTAATAGCTAACCGCTAAAGGCTAATAACTCAATTTAGGATAAAGAGACAAGAGGTCTTCATGAAGGCATTGCAGAGTTTTAAAGACCTGAAGGACGTTGAATCCATCTGGATGCTAACCCGTGAATACAGAGGGATAGCCGGTGCAGGTGGAGTTAAGGATGTGAGCCGGGATCTTGCGGAATCACTGGCGCGTGCCGGCTATGAGGTCTCAGTCATCATGCCTCGTTACGGCTTTGTAAAGCCGGAAGAGTTGAGTTTTAAGACCATTGGTCCACAATTCGATGTAAACGCAAATTACGCACATAAGGAACGTAGGGAACGCGTAGGCTTTTGGCACCAGAAGCTGAAGGGTGTTGATATAATACTTGTGGAGGCAAGCCGCTTTAGTGAAAAGCTGGGGGTCTATGCATACACCGGGGAAGAAGAGATCCTTGATCCCAGTCATAAAAAGGGGGATGGTCACTTTGACTATTTTGCCATGAATATCCTGCTTCAGAAGGCCGCACTGGATTATGCAATTTTCACAGGCACCAGGCCGGATGTATTTCATTGTCAGGATGGTCATACAAGTGTGCTCCCGGCCATGATGAGGGAGGTTGAGGGCTTCCGGCACTATTTCAAGAGCAGTAGTGCCCTGCTTACCATCCATAATGCCGGCTTAGGCTACCACCAGGATGTGGCGGATCTGTTGTTTGCCATGACTATAACCGGTCTCCCCCAGAGGATAATCTACAGCGCTGTTCTCAACGGTTCCTTTAATCCGTTTCTTGCCGGTGCTGCTTATGCGCCTATAAATACAGTGAGCGAAAACTATGCGAGAGAGCTTCAGGAAACAGAACTTGACGCCCTTACAGGCTGGCTGGGTCATGCTCTTAAGGATAGGGGCATATTTATCGAAGGAATTACCAATGGCATAAATCCTGATGTGTTCAGCCCCAGCCATCCGGAAATATTAGGGCTTCCTGCGGCCTTTGATCCGGCCAGGGGTGATCTGGCCGGCAAGGCAATCTGCAGAAAGGAGCTTGTCATCAGACTGATGTTTGCCGAGATTGGCGAGACCAAAATGTATGGTTCCATTGATTACAGTCCAAGTCAGCCTTTGGTCACTGTTGTGAGCCGGTTTTCCGAGCAAAAGGGTCTGGATATACTGGGTCAGGCCCTGGAAGTGCTAATGGCAGAGGACAAAAAAATTCAGGTCGTAATTTTTGGCAATGGCAACAGGGACATAGAGAACCATCTCATATCCTTGGCAGAGCACCTTGCCTACGAGGAACGGCTTGCAGTGCTCATAGGATACGATTCAGAGCTTGCAAACCTCATATATGCCGCAGGGGATTTTTTTGTAATTCCATCCCGATACGAACCCTGTGGACTCACTGATTTCATGGCCCAGCTCATGGGCAACCTACCCATTGTCCGCACTACAGGGGGGCTGGTCAAGGTAAGGGATGGCTTTAATGGTTTTTCTTATAAGGATCATACGCCTGATGCCCTTATTCAGTCCATGAACAGGGCCTTAAAGACCTACAGAAATTCACCTGATACCATAAAGGAGATGCAAGTAAACGCAGTGCAGAATATATATGAGAACTACACCTGGGATAAAGTAAGGGAGAAATATATAAGACTTTATCAAAAGGCTATGGAGTTGATGGCGTTGCATAAGAGCTGAAAGCCTGAAGCTGAAAGGGGTTGATTACGATAGCTTTTTGAGCGGAATCATGTTTCAGACTTTTTGCAGTGTAATCATAATTGGCATCTTGGAAAATGAAAGGAGAAATCATGAACACAATACAAATTATGCCGTGCCTTGATATGAAAGATGGAAGGGTAGTCAAGGGCATACATTTTGTAGACTTGAAGGATGCAGGTGATCCGGTAGAAAACGCGTCGTTTTATGAAAAGGAAGGGGCTGATGAACTGGCCATGCTGGATATTGCTGCAACTTTAGAAAACCGAAAGACCATGCTTGAATGGGTCAAGAGAGTCTCATCAGTTATTAGCATCCCATTGACAGTTGGTGGCGGTATTTCCTCTTTGGAAGACATAAAATCGGTCTTTGAGGCTGGTGCTGATAAAATATCCATGAACAGTGCTGCTGTTAAGAATCCGGATCTGGTCAGGCAAGCAGCAGATACTTTTGGATCAGATAAGGTGACAGTGGCTATCGATGCCAAAAGGAACAAGGATATGCCATCCGGATTTGAACTGGTGGTCTCAGGCGGCACCAAGCCTGTAGGAAAAGACGCTGTGGACTGGGCCAGACAGTGTCAGGAACTGGGCGCCGGTGTCATCCTGCCAACGAGCATGGATGGCGATGGGACCCAGACCGGCTACGATTTGGAATATACAAAGGCTATTTCAGATGCGGTAGACCTGCCTGTGGTCGCATCGGGCGGGGCTGGAACGCTGGAGCATTTTTACGAGGGAGTTGTACAGGGAGGAGCGCAGATTCTATTGGCTGCCTCGGTTTTTCACTATCGCACCATAAGCATCGGGGAGCTTAAGAAGTATTTGCAAACAAAGGGCCTGCAGGTCAATTTGTAAGGCACTGTTAAGGGTTCAGAGGTTCAACGAAAAGCTTAAGGACGCAATGAAAGCATAATTTTGCAAAAGCCTTTGGAGTTTTGTTCATGTTCGTTTTAGGACTACAGGGAAGTCCGCGCATCAAGGGGAATACCGGCATTCTGCTTTCGACGTTTCTTGCTGAGGCTGAAAGCCTCGGTGCTTACACAAAGCACCTGGATGTGGCATGCATGAGTATCACGCCCTGTCAGGAATGCGGCACCTGCGAAAAGGAGGGTTTTTGTCCCATTGATGATGATATGCAGCAGATTTACCCTCTGCTTCGCAGCGCAGACCTTGTCGTCATGGCTACTCCTATATTTTTTTACGGAGCTACAGCCCAGATGAAGGCCCTGATTGATCGATCCCAGGTCCTATGGGCAAGAAGATATATCCACAGGCTGAGCGATCCGGGCAGTAACCGGCGCCATGGTTTTCTATTGTCCTTGGGGGCCACAAAGGGAAAAAACCTCTTTGACGGCGTGGGTCTCACGGCCAAGTATTTTTTTGATGCAGTAGGAGCGCATTTTATAGGCAGCCTTACCTATAGACAGGTTGAAGGGCCGGGAGAGATAAAGCAGCACCCCACTGCCCTGACGGACGCGAGAGAAAAGGCAAGGGCTTTTGTGACACCCTTTCTCAATAGAAAGAAAATTCTCTTTGTCTGCACGGGAAATACCTGCCGCAGCCAGATGGCAAGCGCCTTTGCCCGGTATCACGCTGGAGACAGGATTGAAGCTGAAAGCGCAGGGAGCTGTCCCGAACAAGAGGTCAATCCTCTCATGGTAGAGGTCATGGAAGAAAAAGGGATTGATATGGCCTTTTGCAGACCAAAATCCATTGAACAAGGAATCCGCCATGGAAAACCGGACTTGATCATATCTATGGGGTGTGGAGAGATGTGTCCTCTTTTACCAGGAGTGCCCAATCAGGAGTGGTCTGTGCCTGACCCTGCCGGCAAGCCGGTTGAGATTATGCGCAAGATAAGGGATGAGATAGAAGAAAGGGTTGGAAGACTTGTAACCGTTTAGAGGTTCAGATACCCAAAAACCAACTTTTCAAGGATTCCAAAGACAATCTCTCTCTTTATCGGCTTTGTGATGTAGTCAACGTTGCCTGAGAGCCGCACTTATTTGGTGAAAAGCGTATCTTAGCCCCAAGCTGGTAAGCAGTCGTTGTGCTTGTGGCATAAGGTTTGCTGGGTTCACTCCAGAGCCTCTTTTCCCTTTCCCCAAAGACCAAACAATTCTTCCAATCAGCTATTATTCCTTTACTTAACCCGTCTTTAGAAATCTTTGACAAGAAGCAGTCTTCGGCTACCTGCCAATGAAGAGGGGATATTTTGAACCACGAATGGAACAAATGAATAACGCTAAATAAAACCATGCCCTCATAAGATTTCCGACCGATAGATTCCGCGAAATGAACCGGATGAGGGGCATATATTGCATTGCCAGAACATCCTCAAGGTAGTATAGACTCCCTTGATAATGATTTTTGACTGCTATAGATTTCCATATATCCAATTTCACTGCGTTATCGGTCGGAATCCTCGACGACGTACCAATAAGTACGACTTACTCGGATTTCTCCCTCTGGCCTTGTGAAATTTAATATCTGAAAATCTATATATCGGTTGCAGAAGTACGATTTATATAATTTCCTTCCTATAGCCCTGCCACAATCATTATATCGAAATGTAATAAATACACGTTCAAAGTGATTCATCATAATCCGAGTCCATTCGTTGTGAAAGGGCGTTGAAAGATGATTAATTGAAATGGATGATTGAGCTCAGAGAGGCTTTAAATTTATTATGACCAAACAACAAAATCAAAAATTGAGAAATATTGCTATCATCGCCCATGTCGACCATGGCAAGACCACCTTGGTGGATGCCATGTTCCGCCAAAGCGGCCTGTTCCGGGAAGGCAAGAAAATGGATGAGCGGATCATGGACAGCATGGATCTGGAGCGGGAGCGGGGCATTACCATCGCGGCCAAAAATTGCTCGGTCATGTGGAAAGATACCAAGATCAACATCCTGGATACCCCGGGCCACGCGGATTTTGGCGGGGAAGTGGAACGGGCCATGGCCATGGTGGACGGGGCTATTTTACTGGTGGATGCTTCGGAAGGCCCCCTGCCCCAAACCCGGTTTGTTTTGAAAAAAGCCCTGGAAGCCGGATTGGTCATGCTGGTGGTGATCAACAAGATCGACCGCAAAGATGCCCGGGCCGATGAGGTACTGGACGAAATTTACGATCTGTTCATCGACCTGGATGCTTCCGAGGATCAATTGGATTTTCCGGTCCTCTATGCCATTGGCCGTCAGGGCATTGTTCAACCCGCCCTGGATGAGCCCCGGGAAAACATCCACCTGCTCTTTGATACGATTTTGTCGGAAATCCCGGGACCTGTTTACGATTCGGAAGAACCCTTTCAAATGCTGGTGGCGGATCTGGACTATTCCGACTATCTGGGCCGCTTGGCCGTGGGCAAGATCATAAACGGCTCCATCTCCCTTGATGACGGCCTGGTCTGTATCACGGAAGATAACTCCAGGCTGCCCATCAAACTCGCCAAGCTCCAGGTATACCAGGGGGTGGCGCTGAAAGCCGTGGACCGCGCCGATGTCGGAGATATCATCGTAATCTCAGGTATCGACGATGTGAAAATCGGAGATACCATCTGCACCCGAACCAAGCCCAAGGCATTGAAGCGCATCCGCGTGGACGAACCCACGGTCTCCATGACCTTTACCATCAACAACGGTCCACTGGTGGGCAAGGAAGGTAAAATTGTTCAATCCCGCAAAATCCGGGAACGGCTCATGAAAGAGACCCTGCGCAACGTGGCTATTCGCGTGGAAGATACCGGCAGTCAAGAATGCTTCATTGTCAAGGGCCGGGGGGAATTCCAAATGGCAATTCTCATCGAAATGATGCGCCGAGAAGGGTTTGAAATGTGCGTGGGACGACCTGAGGTGATCTATAAGGAAAAGAATGGCAAGCGCCAGGAACCCATGGAACATGTGTTTGTGGATTGCGACGAGTCATTCGTGGGGGTCGTAACTGAAAAGCTGGCCCATCGAAAGGCTCGCCTAAGCAATATGGTGAACAAAGGCTCGGGGCGGGTAAGAATCGAATTCATCATGCCTTCCCGGGGCCTGATCGGGTACAGGGAGGAATTCTTGACCGATACCAAGGGCACAGGAATTCTGAATTCTTATTTTTTCGGGTATGAGGATTATCTGGGAGATTTTCCGTCCCGGTACACGGGAGCATTGGTCTCGGACCGCCAGGGGAAGGCCGTGGCTTACGCCTTATTCAGGCTGGAACCCCGGGGGCAGTTGTTCGTGTCGCCCAATGATCCGGTGTATGAGGGCATGATCGTGGGGGAATACAACCGGGAAGTGGATCTCAATGTAAATCCCTGCAAAGGGAAAAAACTCTCCAATATGCGGGCCTCCGGCAAGGATGACGCCGTGGTTTTGACCACGGTCATGCCCATGACCCTGGAGAGGGCCATCCACTTCATCAAAGCCGATGAAATGGTGGAAGTGACCCCCCTTTCCATCAGATTGCGAAAAACCATTCTGGCCGCCAATAACCGTCCCGTGGGCAAGGGGCCGATCCACTAAGCATAAAAATACCGTAACCGTTCAAGGGTTCAGGGGTTCCCGGTTAAAGGTTCAGGGGTTCAGCAAAAATTGGAAAAAACATCTTTCGAATCAAGGGCGTGAAAGGAGAATATAGCGACCTGCTTGAACAGGAAACTCTCGACTCAAGCGCAATTGACCGAACCCTCTGGGTCAATTGTTCTTTGCATACCTCTCCTTTTACCCATCCATTCAATACCAAATCCTAACCCGGACAAGCCGGAATAGAGCCTTAAGTGAGTCCACCACCACCCCTAAAAAAAAGGCGGGGGGCTTGGATGGTGACCCTAAAAGGGTCTTTGTCTGAATACTGTTCACCGCCAAGGCCCTCGTCCTGAGCGACCGCGTTGTCATCATGTCTGCCAGGCCTGGTAGGGTGAAGGCTGTATTCGAAAACAACCTTCCACGCCCCCGCAAGTTGGAACTCCAGCTTACCGATCGCTTTCTGGAACTCAAAAGAAAGGTCTGGTCCCTGGTTGAAGAGGAAGTTGTGAGCGTTTTGGGAATCAGGAAAGGATAGTAGAATATTTAAATAGCGGGTGCTATGTTAAACCCATGGATGAGCTCATTAATACGGTTTTTCTGCTTAGGCGTCATATTCATAAACTGCAATCCCATACGGTGCATATGACCTTTTTTCCAAACCCATCGTACAATGCCTTCAATTTTGAATCGGGAATTTGATGGAAAAAATATGGTCAGTCTCGAGTCGGCAGGGAATTCCTGTAATGCCTCGAGTCCAACACCACTCTTACTGATATCTGTCAAAGATTCCACATAAAAACGCCGGCCGTCCGAAATCGTGACCAATGACTCAATTGGGAGTCGCTCATCCTGCCGTCGTTCAGAAGAAAACATTTCTTTCATATTGTTTTTATCGGAACTAATAAAAAATAACTTAAAAAATCAACCACCCGGCACAGTGTCCGGCAAAGAAAATCTGGCAGGTAGAAGCTGCGGGATCAGGACTGTTTTGCCCATCCTGAGAAAATATGCATCGGTCATGCCTGCGATAAAGTCTCTCACAATGGCCTGGTAAGGCTGCCCCTGAACGTAGCTGTCATCCATCCCATTAAGATAATCCCTAAAAATCACTGATTCATTCCTGTCCTGTTGCAGGTCATCCAAAAAGCGTTCAAACAAAATCCTGTAGAGGCCCTTGATCTTGGATGACTCGGTCTTAATCCGGGGATTCATATAAATGAACTCCATATTGAAGGCCTTTAGCTCTGCCAGTGCATTTACCATCTCATGACTGAAGGCTATCTCGTCTCTATCCAGGCTGGATTTAATAAGATCCTCAACCAGGCGGTAAACAATGGTCCCGTTTGTATCCCCCAATATCTTCCGGCAATGACCGGGGATCTGATCCCTCCTAATCAGACAAAGCCTGATAGCGTCCTCGATATCCCTTCCCACATAGCTGATTACGTCAGCCATCCTGACCACACAACCTTCGAGTGTCATGGGCCGGAGGTCTGTCTTGGGAGAGGAGAGCTTTGCCTCTACCTCAGCATCGAGCGTCTTAAAAGTTTTCCCCCTTTGAGGGCTGATTGAGGGGCAGTGTATCTCACCATCGTGACACAGTATTCCATCAAACACCTGGAGACTGAGATTGCATCCCCTACCCTTTCGTTCAACTCTGCGCAGGAAATGAACTCCCTGGACACTGTGAATAAACGGAGGAAGTCCGTGTTCAATGCATAACTCGGTAAGATATCGTTCACCATCGTGACCAAAGGGAGGATGGCCAATGTCGTGCCCATAGGCAATGGCCTCTATAAGATCCTCATTCAATCGGAGAAAACGGCCTATAGTCCTGGCTATTTTTGATACCAGTTGGACGTGAAGCACTCTATGAGTGATATGATCATTGGGGATAAGGGAAAAAACCTGGGTCTTGTCTATATACCTTGCATATGCCAGTGAATGCAGAATTCTGTCTGCGTCAACTGAAAACAACTGCCTGTGGTCTGTAGCTAACCGTTCTTCCTCCTTCTCCCGAACAGCGTTAACACTGAGTGTTGCATAAGGAGAAAGCCTTTTTCTCTCGTCTTTTTCCAAACGGCCCCTTTCATCCCTTAGATCTTTTATCATAGACTCGTTTCATCTCTCCCAATTTCCAATTTCCAATTTCAAGTTTCAAGCCGTGAACAGCCACCAATATCCTACACCTGATTTAACAAAGCAATTGTTATTGTGTGTCTATTGACACCATAATCTCCCATTCTTACCTTGCTTTGGAATAAAAACAACCTCTCAATACATTTAACTCTTTGAATTCTAAGGATATTTTAAATCATGCAACTTGAAAAATTCACAATGAAATCACAAGAGGCCCTGCAGGAGGCCCAGAGCTTGGCCCAAAGCAAAGGGCATCAGCAAATCGAGCCCGAACATCTGCTAAAGGTACTGCTGGCCCAGCCTGAAGGAATTGTGCCATCGGTTCTGAGAAAAATGGGGGTTGAAATCCAGGCCATTGAAGCCGAAGTGGATGAGGCTGTAAACAATCTCCCTCAAGTGAGCGGAGCGGGTCTGCAGATCTATATGTCGCCCACGCTGAATCAGATACTGGAAAAGGCATTTGCCATCGCGGATAAAATGAAGGATGAGTATGTCAGCCAGGAACACCTGGTTCTTGCCATCCTTGACGCGTCCCACACAAAGGCCAGCCAGGCATTAACAGGCCATGGGATCAACAAGGATACCTTCCTGCAGGCCCTGGTATCTATAAGGGGTAGCCAGAGAATAACCGACCCTAACCCTGAGGAAAAGTATCAAGCACTTGAAAAGTACGGAAGAGACCTCACCTCTTTTGCAAGATCAGGGAAGCTGGACCCGGTAATAGGTCGCGACGATGAAATTCGCAGGGTCCTGCAGGTACTGTCACGAAGGACCAAGAATAACCCAGTGCTCATAGGTGAACCCGGCGTTGGTAAGACTGCGATAGTAGAGGGTCTGGCCCAACGAATAGTCTCCGGCGATATTCCTGAGACACTGAGGGACCGGCGCATTATTGCCCTGGATATGGGGGCCTTGATCGCAGGGGCCAAGTTCAGGGGTGAATTTGAAGAACGGCTGAAGGCAGTCCTTAAGGAAGTAGCAGAACGGCAGGGCGAAGTCATCCTGTTCATAGATGAAATCCACACTATGGTGGGCGCAGGAGCAGCCCAGGGATCCATGGATGCCTCGAACATGCTGAAACCTGCCCTTGCCAGGGGAGAGCTCCACTGCATCGGTGCCACCACCATAGACGAGTACCGTAAGTACATTGAAAAGGATGCGGCGCTTGAAAGACGCTTTCAGCCCGTGATGGTGAATGAGCCCAGTGTTGAGGACACCATTGCCATACTCCGCGGGCTGAAAGAAAAGTACGAGGTGCACCATGGAGTGCGGATAAAGGATTCAGCCATAGTTGCGGCGTCCACGCTGTCTCAGCGCTACATCACTGATCGCTTTCTCCCGGACAAGGCCATTGATCTTATAGACGAGTCAGCAGCAAAGCTGAGAATCGAAATAGACAGCCTTCCGGCGGACATTGACGAATTGGAGCGCCGGAGCATGCAGCTTGAAATAGAACAGCAGGCCCTTAAAAAAGAAAGTGATCCGGCCTCCCGGGAAAGATTAGAGAAGATAAAACAGGATCTTGCCGACCTCAGAGAACAGAGCGATGCGCTCAAGGTCCGCTGGCAGCAGGAAAAGGGAATTATTCAAAAAATCCGTGACATCAAGGAACGTATAGATCAGCTCAGGATCGACGCAGAAAGATTCCAACGGCAGGGTGACCTGAACAAAGTAGCTGAAATCATCTACGGAGAGATCCCAAATCTTGAAAAGGAACTGAAAGAGGAACAGGACCGTATAGAGGAACTTCAGAAGGATGGCACCGGAATGCTCAAGGAGGAAGTGGACGCTGACGACATTGCGGACATCATATCCAAGTGGACCGGAATACCGGTCAGCAGACTTCTTGAGGGAGAAAGGGAAAAGCTGGTCCACATGGAAGATCGTCTGAGCCAACGGGTTGTTGGCCAGGAAAAGGCCATACATGCAGTATCAAACGCAGTCCGCAGGGCCAGGGCCGGCCTGCAGGACAGTGCGCGACCTATTGGCTCCTTTATCTTTCTCGGGCCGACAGGTGTTGGAAAAACAGAGCTGGCCAAGACCCTGGCTGAATTCATGTTCGATACGGAGCAGGCCATAATTCGTATGGACATGAGCGAATACATGGAAAAACACGCAGTCGCCAGGTTAATCGGTGCGCCTCCGGGCTATGTGGGTTATGAAGAAGGAGGCTATCTCACAGAGGCCGTACGGCGCAAGCCTTATTCTGTTATTCTTTTTGACGAAATAGAAAAGGCCCATCCGGACGTATTCAACATACTGCTCCAGATCCTGGACGATGGAAGGCTTACTGACGGCAAGGGCCGTACTGTAAACTTCCGTAACACCATAATTATCATGACTTCCAACATAGGTACTGACCTGATTCAAGAAATCAGCGACCCGGAGGAGATGGAGCGCAGGATGATGGACGCCCTTCGTCTCCGCTTCAAACCCGAGTTCCTGAACCGAGTGGACGACATGATCATCTTTCACTCACTCAGCAAGGAACACCTGCAAAGTATTGTGGATATCCAACTCAGCTATCTCAAGAACCGTCTGCAGGAGCATCATTACGAAATTGACGTAAGCAAAGGAGTAAAGGCCTGGATAGCTGACGTAGGCTATGATCCTATCTACGGTGCCCGTCCTCTCAAGAGGGCCATTCAGCGCTACATCGAAAATCCGCTGGCCCTTAAAATCCTCGAGGGGACCTTCAAAGAGGGAGACAATATCCTGATAGACATGGACGAAAATGGCCATGTGTCATTTCGGAAAAGATGAACATCGAACATCGAACGT
The DNA here is from genome assembly GCA_030605675.1 of Deltaproteobacteria bacterium. Lineage (GTDB taxonomy): Bacteria > Desulfobacterota > Dissulfuribacteria > Dissulfuribacterales > UBA3076 > UBA3076. The sequence continues at coordinate 11,541 of JAUWHV010000051.1, forward strand.
CCAACATCGAATGTTGAATGGAAAAAGATGAAGAAACAGACTTATGACCAGGAAGAAAGGCTGCTAATTATTGCAGGAGGCAGGATATCAGTATACTTCAGCCTTCAGCCTTCAACCTAAATGGCTAACATAGCGAGTATCAAACCGGCTGAAAAAAAACAGAAATAGCCGTTGAATGTTCGGTATTGGATATTCGTTTTTCATTCGATGTTGGACGTTCGATGTTCGATGTTCGACGTTCGACGTTCATCTTTCAAAACAATTCCGTACGGCATAAATATAATACCTGTGAACGACTACAGAAAAAAATCTGCGAATTTTTTGCTTTTGGATTGGTGCAAAACGTTCGTTTCTGTTATACTGGCTCTGTCATGTTGAATGACAGCTTGACAGTATAGGAGTTTCCAGGTTGAACCCCGATGAACACAGATTTTCAAATTTATGAATAATAATATTATCTGTGTTTATCTGCGAAAATCTGTGTCCTATTTAAATGGGCCTTGTCTTTCTCCGGCCAATGTGCGATTATTTGCAGCAACACCTCAATTCATAGATAAAAAACTTGGGAAAGGATGATGAATTATGACGAGAACTAAAAGCAGGCCATATACAGTAGATGATGTGCGCCACATCTACAAGAACTACACAAACATGACCGCGGTTGAAATCGCAGATGAACTCGGTATCAGCAAAGCTCAGGTCTCGAAAATCGTTACAGAGCTTCGAAGACAGGGAGTTGATCTACCAAAGAAGAAACGTGAGAACCCCGTTGAGATTTTTATCCGGGAGGAGCCCGGCCTTAAACTCAAATCTTAATACATACTGATAATTGAGGGATTGTGAATTGATGGATTGAGGAATTGAAGGTGCTTTTTTGATTCTAATCCCTCAATTCCTAAATCCTTCAATTTTTCAGTTCCTAAATCCCTAAATTTATACTATCAGTGTCTTTTTGCTGAAAAAGCGGAAGCTTGACAATGACTATGGTCTGGCCGTCCTCGGCCCGGATATCGATCTTTCCATGGTTGCCTTGCACAAACCTATAAATGATGTTTAAGCCACGACCCCTTACTTCACCTTTTTTGACCTGATCAATTTTTTCCTCCGGTATCTCTCCTGTATTTCTAATCTCGATACAGGCCAAGGTCTCCTCTATATAGCAGCGCATAGACAGAGCGCCTCCCTGTTTCGGGATCGCATTAACAGCGTTGTTCATTAGATTGTCCAGTACTCGTTCCAGACCGAAACGCGAACAATAGACTAATATCTCTGCTTCAATTTTCGGGGGTTCTATCCGGATGTATTTGCGCCATGATTGCCGAATGGCTTCCTCATTAAGAAGGAATCGTTCTCCGGCGATCTCACCGAGATCCAGAACATCTTCCCGGCCCTCCAATCTCATGGCTAGGGCCATATCCTGCATACGGACCGTTTCCTTAAGGATGATGTCCAGGTATGTGACCAGCTTGTTCCGTATCCCCTCAAGGTCTTCTGATTCCATCAGATTCCTGGCTCTGGAGGCAAATCCTGTGACGGCAATGGCCGGATTTTTGAAATCGTGCAGGATGTCGTCCAAGAGCTCTAACCGCAAGGTCTTCATGACTTCTTTTGCAAAAAAAGTCAGCAAATCAATCTCTTCGTTCATAAAGGACGACTTCTGTTCCGTAGCATAAAATGTCATCAGATACCGAGTGATCCCGTTGACCTTGAGAGGGATTATCAGGATGGAATAAATGTGATGCTTCTCAACAAATTCCCGCATACCTGAGCTGGTGAAGCGGCTCCTTTCAGGATCTTTTATCAAGAGATAGGCAGGATCGATCCGCTCAAACGGATGGTCTCCGTATTCCTGCGCCCCATGGATCGCGGTTTGGAAGTACGGGTGGTGGATCACTGTAAAGGTGTAGCCCAATTGGTGATACGTTTTGTCCAGGGGATACCCGGCCTCAAGACGGATAAACTTCTGATCCTTGGACACTGAAAACAGAGAACAGCTCTTGACCTGCAGATATGGCTCAAGCTCGGGGATCAGGTCCATGAACAGGTCCTTCAACTTGATCCCTTCCCGGTTACTCAACTTAATAAAAATCCTGTCTACCATGTTCTCCTTGTGCGCATTCAGCCTCTGTAAGGCCAGGATCTTCCTTTTGGCCAGGACAAAGCTTACGCGGCGGGCCAGGAGCTCGGCATGAATGATCTCAAATGGATCAAACTTCCGGTTATCCTCCTTGTAATAAATCTGAAGGGAGCCGAGAACGTCTCCTTCCGAACCTAAAAACTTTGGGATCTGAAGAGGGACCGCCAAGAGGGAATGAAATCCTTTATCTTTCACGATGCTTTTAATCTTAAAGTACGGATCCTCAAGGAGGCTCGATATAGCGATGCTTCTGTTTTCCCGGACCACCCGTCCTGAGATGGAATCCTCAAAAGGGACGGCACTTTTGCATTCAGTTTCAGAAATTTGGTGTACGCCGAAGCAGGTCATGCCCATGGATTTGGGATCAAAGAGCCGTATGGATGCAGCTTCGGCCTTAAGAATATTTGCGATCTTTTCCGCAGCAATCTCAAGGATCTTCTTTTCTTCAAGTCCGGAATCAATCTCAATAATTTCTTCAACATCGCGGATAATGCCGGAGAGGACTCCAACCAGATATTCCTGCTCGATGGAACGGGCCAGATCCAGACGCTCTGAATGAGTCAAATGCTGAAGTGACGGATGGTCTTTGAGAAATTCGAAAATGTTTTCTTTCATATGGCTATTTTCGGAATGAAATTAATAATTAGGATAATTTGTGACTTCTATAAATAATAATCTAACAACCAATATTATAGAAATCAACTCACTATGCCGATGTATAATAAAATAGCTCTTCTGCAGTGCGAACACGATCAGGCATGGCAATAAATATCCGATAAAAGGGCAAATGCCCCGTGAAAGATGAGGTCTGAATCCACCATGAAGCAGAATGTCGGGCATCAAGAAAATGACTTCCCTGGTCCGCCCAGACAAGAGACAGATGAAATCCAGGCCCTGTGGATAATTCTCCGCATGGCAGAAGCTGTAAGCCAGTGTGTCTCTCAAGAGGAAAGCTGTAAGCGTATCATAGACATATTCATCGAAGACACGGATTTTGAAAACGCCTCAATTCTTCTCTACGACACAAAAAAAGATTGTTTGAGGCTAACGGCGGCCAAAGGTTTTTCTGAAATCCGGAAAATCCCTCACAAGCAATCCTATTGCAACAACCTGGTATTTGAACGAGACGAAGGTATAGCATGGAAGGTCTTTGGATCGCAGACCCCTGTGTTCATAGAGAACAGCGCAAAGGAATCAATCCCTGTTAAACCCGGCTCGAAAGTCCAGCCTTGCAGTCTGGTCTGCCTGCCTCTATGGTCCATTGGTGTTCTCAACCTCAGTTCCTCGGCTCCCAGGACCTTTTCTCCTTATAAGAGGCGTGATCTGGTAATTCTCTCCAATGTAATCGGCCGCCTTCTCCAGACAAGCGAGCTTCATGAAAAACTTTATGCCAGCCACCAGTACCTTCAACAGCTAGTTGAAGCCAAAAACAGCGAGCTCCATCATGTCAAAAAAGAACTCAATGGCGCTATGGCATATATGGAATCGGTCATTGAAAATGCCCCACAGGGTATTTGCCTCTTAGATTCCGCCGGCAATATGCGGCACGCAAATCCAAGTTTTCTTTCCATTGCAGGGTGTTCTCTTGAATACATAGCAGGTCATTCTCCAGCAAAATTATTTCAAGATAAAACCGATTATGCCAATTTGAGTAATTTGCTGCTGACCGGAGGTCTTGCCAGACTTACTGACATAGACCTTTTGCGTCCGGATGGAACCACTGTACCTGCCGACATCTTCCTACACCCGTTAAGAGACCCCAAAGGCCAAAATCAGGGAAGCATACTGGTAGTCCATGACCTTACGTATCAAAAAATTGCTACAGAAAAATTGATTTATATTGAAAAACTAAGGGCACTGGGTTCCATGGCCGGCGGAATAGCCCATGATTTTAATAACCTCCTCACTGCAATCCTTGGCAATGCACAGCTCCTGGCCATGGAAATAAAGGACCAAGGGGCTCTGCGCAAGGTCAGGAACATAGAGACTGCTGTTAATGACGGGGCATTCACAGTCCGCAGGCTACAGACATTTACAGGTTTTAGTCAAAAACTTAAAACCAGGGGTCAAGCCTCAAACGTGCGTGAAGTGGTCAAAGATGCGATAGAGTTGACAAGACCAAAGTGGAAAGATGAAAGTGAGAAAAATGGTATTTTCATCAACACAAAGCTTGATCTCAAGGACACAAGGCCTGTCTCAATGCATCCGGCGGAATTGCGGGAAATTTTGACAAACCTGATTTTTAATGCAGTAGATGCCATGCCAAAAGGTGGTACTATAACCATGCGATCCTACGAAAAGGATTCCAAAGTAGTGCTGGAAATTGAAGATAACGGAATCGGCATGTCTAAAGATATTAAAAAAAGGGTCTTTGATCCTTACTTTACCACTAAGGATATTGGTAACTCCGGTCTGGGGCTCAGCGTTTCATTTGGGTTAATAGTACAAGCAAAAGGTACGATCAGTGCTGATAGTAAAAAGGGCAAAGGCACCACTTTCAGGATTGCTTTGCCTATTTCCGGAACGCAAGAGGTCAGCGTAGCTCCAACTGCAGAGAGCTCTGAAATGCAACCCCTGAGAATCCTTGCAGTTGATGACGAAAAGCAGATAGTGGATTTAATGTCAATAATGCTTGACGGCTTAGGGCATAAGATAATAGGAGTAACAGATGGGCAACAGGCCCTGGACTATCTGGAAAAAGAAGATTTTGATCTGGTAATTACAGACCTGGGTATGCCGGTGATAAGTGGCTGGGATGTTGCGGCAAAGGCAAAAAGCAGAAAAGCCGGTCTGCCGGTTGTCCTGGTTACCGGATGGGGCGCAGAGTACGAGTCAAAAGACCTTACCGGAGTCGGTATTGATGCTGTATTGAGCAAACCCTTCAGGCTTGATGAGCTTAGAAAGATCATCTCGGAGCAATGCGCAGAAAAAAATTAGTCCTGTGACTATGCCTGACATCCACATAGGCACCAGTGGCTGGAATTATGAAAGTTTTGTTAAAAGACTCTATCCTCCAGGAACACCCAAAAGAAAATATCTTGAGATCTACTCAACAAAACTCCTTACTGTAGAGCTGAACGCATCCTTTTATCGCTCTTTTCCCCAAAGTACATGGGAGGGCTGGTACAGGCGTACTCCACCGGATTTCTTGTGGGCAGTTAAGGCGCCACGTTTTTTCACACATATCAGGCGGCTGGATGTTTCACAGGATTCCATCGACAGGTTCTGGAATGATATAAAGCCGCTCAAAGAAAAGATGGGCGCGGCGCTGTTTCAACTCCCACCGTCTCTGAAGTTCGACAAAGATCTTCTTACAGGATTTCTGGCAATGCAACCGCCGGATACAAAGATCTCGCTGGAGGCCAGGCATCCCTCCTGGCACGAGCCTCAGGTCTGGGATATATTGAGTAAGCAGAATGTGGCCTGGGTAGTTAGTGACACTGCCGGTCGCCACCCGATGAGTCCGGAGGTTACGGCAGACTTTGCCTATGTGCGTCTGCACGGCGCTCATGAACTGTATCACGGCCTCTATGGAGAAGAAATGCTCAGCAAGTGGCTGAGCACAATCAGGGAGTGGGGTATTGAAACTTTTATATATTTCGATAATACTGACGATGGAAGCGCTGCAACAGACGCTTTATTGTTGAAAAAAATGCTGGAGGAGAAATAACGTGCTTAAGGTAATATCTACCACACTATTTTTCATATTTGTCTTTGCCTTTGTTTCAGAGAGCTTTATTGATATTGCGGACGCAAGGGCCAGGGGCGGCGGCCGGTCCTTTGGCGGGAGCCGGTCGTATTCCAAGCCCATGAAGACCAGCCCGACTAAACAGACCACAGCCCCCACATCCAGAACAAGCACGACCCAAAGAGGCTCCAGCAGTTTTATGCGAGGTCTTGGCGGAGGCCTGCTTGGAGGTTTTCTCGGCAGCATGCTCTTTGGCGGCATGGGCCATGCCATGGGTGGTGGTGTTGGCGGGAGCGGAATCGGCCTTTTTGAAATCATACTTATCGGCGGCCTGCTATATTTCCTGTACAGACATTTTACTCGCAAAAAATCTTCCTCCATGTCTCACAGTACTCCAGGATTATTCGGACCTGGCGAGGCTCATGCCCGCCACACACCTCCAGCTCCTCCGCCTCCAAGCCGGCATGGGGAACCTATGCCGGGAGGCTCGCCGGTCGGGATAGATGCCCCGCCACCTGACACCGTTACAGATGCTCTCAACATGATACGGATGTCAGACCGGAGCTTTGACGAGGAAAAATTCAAGGAGTTTGCTCAAGACGTATTCTTCAAGGTGCAGGCCGGCTGGATGCGCCGTGATGTCTCCACGATAGAACACCTTTTGGGGCCTGAGTTGTCAGCAGAGTATATGAAACATTTTCAGGAGATGAAACAAAAAGGCCAGATTAACCGGCTGGAAAACATCGCAATTAGAAAAGTGGAAATAGAGGATGCCGGTGTCAGCAAAAGCGAAGAATACCTTACCGTTTTCTTTACTGCCAATCTCCTTGACTATACTGTGGATGAATCCACTGATACGGTGATTGAAGGAAGCCAGACCGAGCCGGTCAAGTTTGCCGAAAAGTGGACCTTTGCCCGCCCGGCCGGCAGCTCAGACTGGAAGCTGGCCGGGATTGATCAAATGTAAGGGTTCAGGGTTCTCATAACTTCATTTCGGTTACTATTTTTTCAAGGACATCTTCCACGGTCAAATCGGAGGAGTCAATTACAATACAATCAGGGGCAGCCCGCAAAGGCGCGATGGAGCGCGTTGAATCCGCAAGGTCCCTGGCCTCAATTTGGGCCAGTATCTCTTCGTATGCCATCTCTTCTCCCTGATTCTCCATCTGCATCTTCCGTCGTTTGGCCCGTTCCCCGGCAGTGGCGGAAAGAAAAAATTTGTGAGCAGCTTTAGGGAAGACCACTGTGCCCATATCCCTGCCCTCTGCCACCAATCGACCATGTCTGCCAAGCTCCCTCTGCATTCCGGTCAGATATTCCCTCACCACGGCAACCCTGGAAACCGCAGAAGAAAGCCCGTCCATTTCCGGAGTACGAATAAAAGACGAGACATCCTGTCCGTTCACCAGGATTCGGTCACCCTGGAATCCCAGCTTCAGGTCATTACATAGCTCTGAAAGAGCCTTTTCATCTCCAACATCCACCCCTTTTTGCCCGGCAGCCCAGGCCACTGCCCTGTACATGGCGCCTGTATCGAGATACGTGTACCCCAGACGCCTTGCCAGCTCTTTACTGACAGTGCTCTTGCCGGCGCCGGCCGGTCCATCAATGGTAATAATATTCAAACGGTCCATAAAATTAACTACCCATATCTCTTTATCCTTGCACAGTCAAGTTACAAACAGCTTAGAAAAATTTGCGCGAGCAAATCCGGTTTTGACCGAATATGGTATAGTAAGTTTGGCAACCAAGTAATGAGGTGTCCCCAATGAGCTATGTGCTGTTTTCACGGTAAAAGCCATGATTATTATCAACGGTTCCTATGGAGAGGGTGGAGGCCAGATTCTGAGGAGTTCACTGGCTCTTTCCATGATCACCGGACAGGCTATTGAAATCCGGAATATTCGTGCCGGAAGGCCGAAGCCTGGCCTTCGTCCACAGCATCTGACTTGTGTAAAGGCTGCTGCCTCGGTATGCGGAGCCCGACTGGAAGGAGCTGAACTCAGCTCACAGCGCCTGATATTTATCCCGGGCAGAGTCAAGCCGGGACATTACAGCTTTGCCATAGGTACCGCGGGATCCGTCATGTTGGTTTTCCAGACCGTGCTCCTTCCCCTGGCCCTTTCTCACAGTACTTCAGAGGTTACTTTGGTGGGCGGCACCCACGTCCCATGGAGCCCGTGCTTTCACTATATCGACCTGGTATTCAGACCTGCCTTGTCCGCCATGGGGTTATCATTTGAAATGGAGCTTGAGAGATGGGGTTACTACCCAAAAGGAGGAGGGATAGTAAGGACAAGAATCTTGCCGTCAAAGGAGCTCAGTGCCTTCAAGCCTGCTTTCCAGAGAGAAGAAAAAGTCCGCGTCAAGGCCATTTCTGCCACGGCCCGCTTGCCTGACCACGTCAGGAAAAGGCAGTCCGCACAAGCAAAATCTGTTTTGGAGGGCAGAGAAGTAAAGGTTGAAATAGAAGAAATGGAGGGATCTGCCACGTGTCCAGGCAGTCTCTTGTTCTGTTGGATATCCGGCCAGGGGAGATATGGTGGTTTTACAGGACTGGGCGCAAGAGGCAAGCCTGCTGAGAAGGTTGCTGATGAAGCGGTTTCCGGACTATTGGCCTTTCTGGATGGTGGTGCGGCCTGCGACAAATACCTTTCTGATCAGATGCTGCTTCCGGCAGTGCTGGCAGGTGGAGAAAGTCACTGGTCCACAAACTCTATAAGCAATCACCTTCACACAAACATATGGGTGACCGAATGCTTCGGGCTCGGCAAGGTGGAACTGTTAGAGGAGGATGAAAAATTAAGCTTGATCAAATGTCGTGGAGCAGGCCTTGCGTAATTCCTGTGGTAACCGTTCAGAGGGGCAAGGATCAGGGGTCAAGGTAGCTTACAAGAACAATCAACAATCATCAATCATCAATCATCAATCCAACAGGCCTATGCTTCAATGCCTCCCGGATGGCCAAGCTGATGGTTTGCGCTGCGTAAGTTTCACCAGGTGGGGCGGCGTGAGTCCGCCACCTTATAATGAGCTCAACATCGGTCTCAATGTGGGCGATGACCGTGAGGCCGTAACGGAAAACCGGCAAATCGTCCGCACAATGCTCAATGCCGGGGAATTGATCAG
>JAUWHV010000111.1 GCA_030605675.1 Deltaproteobacteria bacterium
AACTGCTCCGGCACTCACGGAAGTTGGCAGAGGCCAGGGACGCACTGATAGTAATCCATCTTGCCGAGACAGAATGGGAGAACGCGGAGATCCGAAGACTCCACGGGGTTTCTCCGGTCAGGTATCTGGAAAGGCTCGGCCTTCTTGGAGATCGACTGCTTGCCACCCACTGCGTGAGCTTGAGTGAAGAAGATATTTCGCTTTTAGCCCGGAGAGATGTCCGGGTGGTTCATTGTCCGGAGAGCAACCTCAAGCTGGCCTCCGGGGTTGCCCCTGTGCCCGAACTCCTTGAGGCCGGTGTGACAGTGGCCCTGGGGACGGACGGGGCTGCCAGCAACAATGACCTTGATCTTATGAGTGAGATGGACACTGCCGCAAAGCTACATAAGGGCATCAAAAAGGATCCAACCCTGATATCTGCCCCTGAGGCCTTTTCCATGGCCACTACCTGGGCGGCAAGGGCCCTGCACAGGGAGGATCTTGGATGTCTGCGTGAAGGTTTAAAGGCAGATCTGGTTGTGGTGGACATGAATCAGGTTCACCTCCGGCCTTGCTATAATCCTGTATCCCTCCTGGTCTACGTGGCAAGGAGCGGGGACGTGCAGGACGTAATGGTGGCAGGACGCATGCTCATGGAGGACAGTGTGCTTACTACTATTGACGAAGGAAGATTGCTCGAGAGCCTTTCAAAGGCCGTGGGGGAGCTGGGCCTGGGCTAAGGCAACAGGGCAAATGCCTTTTCCACTGCCTCTTTTGCCGACTTGACATAGTGAACGTCTGAGAGGTGCTTCCATGTATTCAGGCCAACCACAGGCTTCCACATCTTGAGTGCCAAGGCTATTTCCGACAGGGTGCCATGAGAGCCTGATATGGCGATCAGTACGTCACAGCTCCTAACGAGTATGACGTTTCTGGCGTGCCCCATGCCGGTGACCACAGGGATCCGGATGTACGGATTGGCCTCAGTGGCCTTGACTCCGGGAAGAATACCAACAGTGATACCACCTGCTTCAACGGCCCCTTTGGCTGACGCCTCCATTACTCCACCAAGGCCGCCGCAATAAAGAATGGCCTTATGTTCAGCAACCCTGCGGCCGACTTCTTCTGCCAGTGCACTCAATTTCGGATCACACAGACCTGCTCCTATAATTCCAACTCTTGTCATTTGTAGGCGTTCACCGTTCAGGGTTCAAAGGTTCAGAGGTTCAGGGTTTACCGAAGATCTGAACCTTTGATTCGTGAGTTCTGAATGTAGAAGGCATGAAAAAAGAAAAACAACCTCTGAACCTTTGAACGCTGAACCCTGAACGTTTACCCGGCCTTATGCCTTCCAACCATGATCTCCCACAAGTTTCACAAAGCGGACACCACCCATATCTTCCTGATGGATTTTACCGTTGGACTTGGTAACCTTTATCAGCACCTGTGAGTATTCATCTCCAACAGGAATGATCAAAACGCCAGGGTCATTAAGCTGATCGATAAGTGGCTGAGGCATTGAGGGTGAACCTGCGGTTACGATTATGGCGTCAAAAGGGGCCTCACTCTGCCACCCCCATGTGCCGTCGTCTAACTTGAGGATAACATTTGTGTATTTAAGTTTTTCCAGGATCTTCCTGGCACCCGGGAGCAAAGCAGGGACACGTTCTACGGTGTACACAACCCGGGCAAGCTCAGCCAGAATAGCTGCCTGATATCCCGAACCTGTTCCCACCTCCAGCACTTTTTCATCACCCTTTAGTCCTAACTGCTGGGTCATGAGGGCCACAATATAGGGTTGGGAGATTGTCTGGTTACTTCCGATTGGAAGGGGGAAGTCACCATAAGCCTGGTCCCAGAGTGCCTCGTCTACAAAAAGATGCCGGGGTACGTTGCGCATTGCCTCCAGGATACGGGGATCTTTGATTCCCCTTCGTTCAATCTGTTGGGCAACCATTCTGTCCCTGGATATCCTGAATTGGTTATTGGGTTTAGCTTTGGATACCTTGAACATAGTAAACAGCCTTGACTACCTGTCCGGATTCCAGGACAATTTGCAGGCACTCTACTTCTTCTTTACCAAGATGACGTCCCAGAAAGGGTATGCGTTGCCAGAAGTGCCTGTGCACATCATAATAATACCATTCTTCCTGACCGGCCTGATTTATTCTTGCTGCGTCCGGCGGGCCAAGGAACTCGGATATTTCGGCCTTGGGCTGGCCCTGTTTTACCAGTGAGGCATCTACTGCAAGATATTTTCTGGGTGTGCCTGCGCAGGATGCAAGAAATATCATTAAAATTCCGATAAGAAAAAGTAAGGGCAAATTGTTTTGTTTTATTTTCATTATGTTTTCATCTCTCAGGTAATTTTACTAAACCATATACAATGTAACAAATCTTTTCAAATAAAAAAGGAGCGTATTTATGAGATGCTCAAAATGCGGAAGAATAAGCTTTGATTATCTTGAGAATTGCTCAAACTGCGGACAGGATCTGAGGAAAATTTCTGCAGGACTTGGAGGTTTTGCAAAACCGGATACTGAACTCATCTGGTTCAGTATGAATTCCAAGGCAGATAGTATCAAGGCTGAGCCCGAAGCTCCTATTGTAGAGCAGGAAGCTGGAAATTCAGTGGACCTTTCCGAAATCGATGTCTCTGACCTGGTGGATGTTTCCACCACTGACACTGATGTGGAGGAAATCGATTCCAGCGATCTTGAGACTGTGGTCGATGACGAGAGTTTTCAGCAGGCTTTGGACCAGGTCCTAAAAGATGAATGATAGATTCTAGATTCCGCTCAAAATGCTCCGGATGCAAGGCGCGAGATTTCCGAGGAACGAGGCGTACTTGGCGTACGTCGCAGTGACGAGGAAATCAAAGCAACGCAGCAGATGGGGTATTTTCAGCGGAATCAGACTTGAAATAACTGTACTAATAGGCTAACTATTCAGGTGGATAGACTGAAGGTAGAAGGCTAATAGGGACAAATCATGCGTGATCACATAAAATTAGGTGGATAGACTGAAGACTTTTAGGGACGAAACTTAGAGCATTCGATCGTTGCGAACTGCTTGAAATCCTTCAGCCTTCAGCCTTCAACCTTCAACCTGAATAGTTACCATTCTCTAACATTATATTTTTCCCTTCCCCACCCTCTATTATAGTCTAATATAGTCTAAATTATGGGTTGGGAAGTGTCTCACTTATATTGGAGTAGATGGCTAGTGGAAAGAAGGAGGAATCAAATGAGTGATTTAAGAGGTAGTCAAACTGAGAAGAACCTGCTCACTGCTTTTGTGGGTGAGTCCCAGGCACGAAACCGTTACACATATTTTGCCAGTCA
>JAUWHV010000132.1 GCA_030605675.1 Deltaproteobacteria bacterium
AGGGCATATACTCGTTCCATATCTTTCACATATCCCAGCCACTTGACATTTTGACCCAGGCCCATCCCTTCTATTCTTTTTTTCAGGTCCCTGTTCCCCATCGACCCTGCCACCAGCAATATAAAAGGCTGTTCTCTGAACCGGGCAAGAGCGGACAAAAGTTGGCTCAAACCCTTGCGGCGCAGATCAGAGCCTGCAAAAACAAAGACTGTGGCATCCTCTGAAATGCCTATTGTTTTTTTTGCTAAAATCCGATCCTCTTGAGTCATCGGGCGAAACCGTTTAAGATCTACTCCATTGTAAATAACCGTGACTTTCTCAGCACCTGTGCTGTAATAATGTTGCACCTGATCTTTTACTAACTGGGAATTAGTTATGATGGCCTTGGCCTCTTTGATGGCCTTGGCCTCCATCCAGAGAAGCAGCCTGTGTCTGGGCCTTAGGCGTCTGAACTTAGTGCTTTTCCGATAACCCAGGTCCAGCCATGCGGCATGCAACGGATCTGATATTCTAAGGACATCTACCGGGGCCACTCTTGAAAGGCCATAGCTTACTTCAAAATCGCCTGCTTTAAGGACTTGGCCGGCATTCAAAAAAAAACTCAAATTCTTAAGAATGCTCCCCCTTCCCCACACAGGGGCCCTGGAGAACGGCAGCCCCGGCAAAAGAGACTTGTCCGCCACTACTGTCACGTTATGGCCCATCTTTGTCAACCAGGTACACACGTTAGCACAGTAAGCTTCCGCACCTCCAAGCCCCAGTCCGCACTCTCTCCGCACTACAGCTATTCTCAACGTTCCATCCTATTAACAATCTTCTCATCACTGCTGGCCCAAGTCTGGTACAGCTCCTGGTAAAGGGCGCTGCTCTCCATTAACTCCTTATGGGTCCCGCGATCCATTATCCGACCCTTGTCGATAACTATGACCTGATCTGCGTGGATGATGGTTGAAAGCCTGTGAGCAATTACAATGGTTGTCCTGCCCTTCATTACCTCTTCAAGGGCCTTCTGGATCGCCTTTTCAGAGACGCTGTCAAGGGCGCTTGTGGCCTCATCCAATATTAGCAAAGGAGGATTCCTGAGAACCGCTCTTGCCAGGGCTATCCTCTGGCGCTGACCCCCTGATAGATTGAGCCCCCTTTCTTCTAACATTGTATCATAGCCCTGAGGAAGTGCTGCGATGAAGTCGTGGGCCTGGGCAATTCTGGCGGCATTCTCAACCTCCTCCATGGTGGCCCCTCCAGGCCTACCTGCTGCAATATTTTCAAAGATTGTATCGCTGAACAGGAGGACGTCCTGGGTGACTATGGCCATCTGGTGTCTCAGGTCCGTGAGGGAGATCTTGCGTAGATCTGCCCCGTCCCAGAGTATCCTTCCTGAAGTGGGATTGTAGAACCTTGGTATCAGGTCAACCAGAGTGCTCTTACCTGCCCCGCTGGGTCCGACAATAGCAAATATCTTTCCCGCAGGTATGGTGATATCTATTTCCTGTAAAACCTGCGTATCAGTCCCGGGATAGGAAAAAGAGACATTTTCATACCTGATTTCCCCGCGCAGTCCATCAAGGGCCTGTCCCCGGCTTTCCTCCTGTTGCTGGTTAAGGAAATGGTCCACCCTTTCAAATACACCAAGGGTCTCCTGAAGCTGGGCGTAGGCCCCCCCCAGTTTTTTTAGAGGTGCAAAGGCCATGACTATGGCCGTGAGGATAGAGAAGAAATCCCCGGGAGTCATCTCTCCACCGGCAACAAGGCTGCCGCCATAGCCCAGAATCGCTGCAACAGCAAGACCGGAAAGGACCTCGATCAGGAACTTTGTCCCTTCTTTGAGGCGTATGACTTTGGCCATATGGCGATAAGTAGTATGATTTTCCTTTACAAATTGACCATCCTTAACCTCCTCCATGCCGAATATCTTCACTACCTTGAAGCCCTGTAGGGCCTCAGTTACACGGTGCGTCAAAATAGCCAGATACTCCTGGACCCTCTTCCTGCGTATTCGTACTAATTTGGAGAGAAAACGGGTACCAAGAGCAATAAAGGGAAGAAGAATAAAGCTCAGCAGTGCCAGGTCCCACCTCCGGTAAACGGCCACTCCCATAAGGACTATCACAGAAGGCACCTGGAGCAGTAACGTCCTCAGGCTCTGAGACAGGATATTGCTCAGTGCCCCCACGTCATTCATGAGCCCTGAGAGCATATCCCCACTGGTGGAACGGGATATAACAGAAACCGGCAGACGAATCAGGTGAGAGAAAAACCGGTTCCTCAGATCACGGACCAGTTTCATCCCGGCGGTACGCATGAGGTATGACTGAAGGAAGCTACACGCGCCACGAAGGATATAGAGAACAATAATCCCAAGAGGCAGCAGATATATATATTTGTAATTCCCTTCGACAAAGATCTTGTCCATCGCGGGCTTCACGAGCCAGGCTATCGCGCCATTTATTCCTGCGACGACAAGACTGAATAGTGTAGCCAGGATTACGCGTGGAACATATGGACGAACCAGTCCCACCAACCGCTGCCAGAGGGTTGGATAAACAAGATTGCTTACAGGCTTCTGCTTGCAATTTGAGCCGGATTCCGGCTGAACAGGACTATTATTAGATGGATTCACAACAGAGGAGGTTACACGATGGTCAGTACCATGTCATTGGATTGTTGATTGTTGATTGATGATTGATGATTGCAAGGCCCCAATATTCTAAAATTTAGGGGGGGGGTCAGAACCCACAGATCAACGGCTCAGATTTTCGTTAAACTCTGAACCTTTGAACCCGTGAACGGTTACCTACATTTATTCAGTATAATCTTCAAGTACCTTTTTATGTAAACCAAAGGCGTATGCAAGACCTCCTATCAGGCTTGCCGCAATCTGTATGGCAAAGAAGCTCAGACTCAGGGTAAGGGCCTTTTCAGCAGATATGCCCTTGAGCCCCAGGAAGAAGATAAATCCACCTTCTCTAATGCCTATACCATTAAAGCTTATAGGCAGTATTGTAATGATCGCTACCAGAGGAAAGGCCGCAAAGTAAAAGGCCACAGGGGGACCGAGCCCCATGTCCTTTGCCAGGAGAACCACCGCACCCATCCCAAGGACCTGAAGGACCAGGGATAGGCTCAAAGCTGCGAACAGGGCCTTTGGTTTTTCCCAGAATACCAGGAATACTGCCAGCCTTTTTCCAATCTCAGGCCAGGCACTGCCAAGAAGCTTGTAGGCCATTGGCAGGCCAAGAAGTGAGGCAATGACACAGATCCCGGCAACACAAAGAAGGTGTTCAAAGTAATGGGGAAGTATGCCTTGTCCTATGAGGACGGCACCTGCTCCAAGCAATAACATAGCAGCAAGCCCGAAGAGTCTGTCTGCCACCAGGCTATAGGTGGCCCTCAGCTTTTTGGGTTCTCCGCGGGAGATAAAGTGCATCTTCAGCATATCCCCGCCAACACTGGTGGGCAAGAAAAGGTTGAAGTACAAACCTACGAAGTAATATTTGAGGTAAGCAGACCATGGGCCGGTAAAATCAAGGGCATGGGCCAGGAAATACCAACGGATGCTGCTTATAACCTGGGAAGCTAAGTACATCAGAAAGGCAATGGCCCACGCATAGAAGGATAGATTAAGGATGGTCTCTAGTAGATCATCCTGTTTTGTCTGTGATATGAGCCAGGCAAGGAGACAGACACTGAGACCTATCCTCAGCAGGAACTTCATTGTGGCACTGAGTTTGGCCCTCACTCAAGCACCCCTCGCACTGCATATATTCGTTTACCTGAGGATTTATAATATGGGTGCACCACAAATTCTGCCGGCAAATGCATTACCAAGGGTTCAATTTTTGGTGCTTCGTTGTAAACAGGGACTATGACCGATATCTCTGGATTGGTCTCACTGCTGTTTGGGTATGAATTCATGGTCTTGTTGTAACCTAAGTTGAGCGATTAGCTGTTAGCCATTAGCGTTTAGCTTTGAAAAATCAAGGCATTACGTTAATTAGAAATAACACCCAACGGGTAAAGGTTTGTAATAGCAGAACATCCTGTAATCATTAAACTAATAGCTAACCGCTAAGGCTAATCGCTCAATTTAGGACTAAATAAAGATACGCATTTGTTATTGAGAAAACGTGAGATTGTAGTATTTGTTCATAAACAGGTACAATAAAAATGTTAGGCATCCCTCATGGCAAGCCAAAAGTAGTTTGCACTTTGTTCATCCTGTACTTTGGCAGTGAAATTTGAAATTAGAAATTAGAGCTGATTAATCCAGTTTTTATCCAATTTCCAATTTCTAGTTTCCAGTTTCGGCATCCAGCATTTGATTCTATAATGCACCCTTTTTGGGAATAAGTGTAAACCAGCTAATGAAGGATGCCAAATATTAAACTTTTTTCTTTCAATTTTCGATATGGAGAATGATGGAGTAGGGAGTGGAAATCATTCTGGCCAATCCAAGGGGATTTTGCGCGGGTGTGATCCGGGCCATCAAGACGGTCCGGCTCACTCTCGAGAAACACGGCGCGCCCGTGTATGTCCTGCATGAAATTGTTCACAATAGGCACGTGATCCGGGAACTTCAGGAACAGGGCACGGTTTTTGTGGAACATCTCTCTGATATTCCGACAGGGGCCGTTGCCATTTTCAGCGCTCATGGCGTCTCCAGGGCTACAGAAAAACAAGCTGCCGAACTGGGGCTCAGGACCATCGACGCGACATGTCCTCTTGTGGCCAGTGTCCACAGAATGGTGGAAAAATATCATGAGGAAGGATACGATGTGGTCATCATCGGCCATCATGATCATCCTGAAGTGGAGGGAACTGCCGGAAGAATCGATGGGCATGTCCATATCATAGCAACCATTGGCGAAGTCAAGACCTTGCAGGTGAATGATTCCGCACGTATGGCCTATGTCACCCAGACCACCCTGAGCCAGGATGATATTGCCGAAGTGCTGCAAGCTCTGGGAAAGCGGTTTCCAGGTATCAATGGACCGATCTCAAACATCTGTTACGCTACCCAGAATCGGCAAAATGCCGTGAAAGAGCTGGCCGGTAAAACAGACCTGCTCTTTGTAGTGGGCTCAAAAAACAGTTCCAACTCCAACCGGCTCAGGGAAGTGGGAAAGCGCCAGGGAATTGACTGCCATTTGATCGATGATGCCGGCGATATCGATCCGGCCTGGCTTGAGGGTGTACGACGTGTTGGAGTGACGGCCGGCGCTTCTGCCCCGGAGCGGCTGGTTCATGGTGTGATTCATTGGCTGCAGGACCACGGGGCAACAACGTTTCATGAGATGGCCGGCGAGAAAGAAAAGGTGAGGTTTAAGCCGGCAGAGCTTGAAGAGTATTAAACGGTTACAAAGCGATGAGAGAAAATATGGAAAAATCGGTCATGCCTGTATCAGAAAACCATTCCGCCGCTAAAAACCCGGTTTCGCTACAGGCCCTGCAGGTCTTTGACCAGAAAGACCGCAAGGCGGATAAGGCAAAAAAGCGTCTGTTTATCGGACTAGTCATGGGCACCAATGGCATGGCGATCTTATGTCTTTTTCTGGTCTGGGCCCTATCGACCTTCGACCTTGCCCAAATTCACCCTTTGGTGCCCATCCTGTTAGGACTTGTCATCGGTTGCATTATAGTGCTTGTCGGCCTGGCCTCGCTTAGCCTCATTCTCAGTATCAGGTTCGGTAAAACCCTGCCTTTTTTTTCCCGGATGAGGGGTCTGACAGTCAAGCTGTTTCTGCCGTTCATGATCCTGTTTGGTCAGGCCATCGGCATATCCAAGAACAAAGTCCGTTCATCATTCGTGGAGGTAAATAATGAGCTCGTCCTGAAAACGGCAGGACGCTACAAGCCGGGAGAGATGCTGCTGCTCATGCCTCATTGTCTGCAGAAATCCACTTGCAAGAGGCGCCTGACCTATTCCATCTATAACTGCAAGCGTTGCGGCAAATGTCCCATTAACGACCTGATCACCCTTAGCGAAAGGTACTCTGTCTTTCTGGCCATTGCCACCGGCGGCACCATTGCCCGCAGAATAGTGATCCAGCGCATGCCGAAGATGATTGTGGCTGTAGCCTGCGAACGGGATATGGCCAGCGGTATCCAGGATACCTATCCGCTGCCGGTCTATGGGGTGTTGAATTCCCGGCCCCATGGACCCTGTCTCGATACCCAGGTCTCCATGGAAAATGTGGAGCGAGCCATCCGCAGATTCATGCAACCCCGATACTATCCGGAAAACCTGCATCAAGAGCAGGATGCCGGCGACAAAGAAACAGCCGCTATCAAAGAAAAACTCCTTGAGACCGGACAGGCTGTAGCCAGAGCTGCCTGAGTGATGAGCCGCGCTCCCGGATCCATAATCTTCTCCAGGTAACCTAATGGGAATACCAATTATTCAAAAAGCCAGTATTGGGAAGTATATCATCAGTCAGATGCTGATGAACCGGAATCGCTTTCCGCTGGTACTGATGCTTGAGCCTCTCTTTCGCTGCAACCTGCGCTGTAAGGGTTGCGGCAAGGTGAATCATCCCCCTGAGATACTGCGCAACCATCTCAGTGTTGAAGAATGTGTAGGAGCGGCTGAAGAATGCGGCGCGCCGGTGGTGAGCATAGCCGGGGGCGAGCCATTGCTCCACCCGGAGATCACCACTATTGTAGATGAGCTCATCAGCCGCAAACGGTTTATCTATCTTTGTACCAACGGCCTACTGGTGGAAAAGCGATTCCATGATTTTTCCCCCACCCCCTATCTCACATTTAATGTCCATCTGGATGGTATGGATGAACACCACGATCTTGCGGTCCGCCACAAAGGAGCCTTTATAAAGGCTACGGAAGCCATCCGCAAGCTGGTAGCGGCCGGTTTCAGGGTAACCACCAACACCACCTTTTTCAAAGGACAGACAGCGGAAGATGCGGCCAGGCTGTTTGATCATCTCAGTTCCCTGGGAGTTGAGGCCATGACAGTGGCCGCTGGTTTTAATTACGATTCAGCCGATGATCAGGACTGCTTTCTGGGCAGGGAAGGTACAAAAGAGCTGTTCAGAATCATTTTTCGTCAGGCTAAGCCGTCCTGGACCTTTAACCACTCAAGCCTGTATCTCGATTTTCTGGCAGGAAACCGTGATTATACGTGCACACCCTGGGGAAATCCGACCAGGAACCAGTTCGGCTGGCAAAAGCCGTGTTACCTGCTCAATGATGGCTACGTGGCCACCTATCGTGAGTTGATAGAGGACACCGATTGGAACCGGTACGGGGTAGGACGTGATCCCCGCTGTGCCGACTGCATGCTCCACTGCGGCTTTGAGCCAAGCGCTGTCCTGGATACGGTTAAACATCCCTGGCGGGCGCTCACCGTTAGCCTGCGCGGGCCGGGGAAATAGCATATCGTGCCCAGGCAGCGGACAGAAACGGTTCATCGACTAAGAGCCAGGCCCTTTCCAGGGCGATCAGGGCCTGACGGAACCGGCAGGCCATTCGTATCACATCCCGCAGGAGCCAGGGACGTCGCACAAGATGAGCCAGGAGATAGCCAATCCTGGGATTGCCGTGCTCATCCACCATTGCAAGTAAGACGTCAGCCACAGTCTGATCGGCCGGATCACAGACGGCACGCAAACAGAAAAAAGGAAGCCCTGCTTCTTCGGCAACTTCGCAAACCGCTCTGCTCTCCATGTCCACTGCCAATGCGCCGGTCAGTCGATGAGTATTCACCTTTGAGGCTGCTGTTGAAATCGGTTTTGGTGTGCAGAGTATGGGGCCTCGATAAAAGTGGATAGCGTTCTCTTGAAATTTCTCTGCAATGTAATCAATGAGCCCGGTATCGGCTCTAAAGCTGAGGGGTAGGGCCTGTGTCGGAGACAATTTATGCGAGCCGGCCTTATCGTTTTGTCTTCCCGCTGCTGTTAAAAAATGGCCGGGGTCCCAGGTCAGCACCCGGTCGGCCAGTACCAGGTCTCCAGTCTTTAGGGCGGGGTGTAAGCCGCCGGACACACCGAATGAGACGAGCAATTCACTTATGTCGGCCAGATATTCTGCCTGTCTGCGAGCAGCTTGCAGGCCGATTCCTGACTGACGGACAACTATTTTTCCTTTTGCCGGCAACCCTTGCATCATCTTGTCTGCCGCCCGGGTCAGTACTCTGGCTTCAGCCGGGAGAGCAGCAACTACGCCGATAGTGAGAGGCGAGTCAGTATGCATTGTGTTTGCCGGCATAATAAGATTGAAAAGCACAGGGGTTCATGGATTCGACCCGTCATAGCATGATCACAGACAGCCTGCAACAGGGGATCGAAAACGGCGTATCATGGTTACTGGATAACCATCAGCCGGAAGGATTCTGGGTAGGGAATCTGGAAACCAACTCCTGCATGGAAGCAGAGTGGGTTCTGGCCATGCATTTCCTTGGTGTGGAGGATGATCCGAAGTATGAATCGGTAGTCCGGGCAATCCTGAACGAGCAGCGCCCCGACGGTTCATGGGAGGTTTACTATCAGGCGCCCATTGGCGATATCAACACCACGGTCGAGTGCTATACAGCGCTCAGAGCTTCCGGCATGCCGGTTGATGCCCTGCCTCTCGACAAGGCGAGAAAATGGATCTTCGAGCATGGCGGGCTGGGGGGCCTCCGGGTCTTTACAAGGTACTGGCTTGCCCTGTTTGGTGAATGGCCATGGGATGCTACCCCGGCGCTGCCTCCGGAAATCATATTCCTGCCATCCTGGGCTCCCTTTAATTTCTATCAGTTCGCCTCGTGGGCCCGTGGCACAATTATTCCACTGACAGTGCTGAGTGCCAGACGGCCGGTCAGAAAATTCCCACCGGAGCACCGGATTGATGAGCTTTTTCCTGAGACACGGGATCGTTTTGATTACCGATCGGCCAGTAAAGGCCATACCTCTTTCTGGCAGCGCCCCTTCTATCTGTCTGACCGGTTGTTGAGCCGTTATACCGGGTTTCCGTTTCGTCCAGGCCGGGAACTGGCCATCCGCCAATGCCTGGAGTGGATCATTCGTCATCAGGAGGCGGATGGAGCATGGAGCGGCATTCAGCCGCCATGGATCTACTCACTGATGGCTTTGCATGTGGAGGGATACGCCATTGATCATCCAGTGCTGGCAGCCGGACTTGATGCCTGGAATCAACACTGGAAATTCGAGAAAAACGGAGCTACTTATCTCCAGGCCTGTGATACGCCTGTATGGGACACCCTTCTTTCACTCCTTGCCCTTCTGGACTGCCAACAGGATTTCAATGCAACACCGCAGATGCAAGCCGCTCTGGAATGGATCCTGAACGAACAGGTTATGGCAGGAGGGGACTGGCAGGTCTATGTCAAAGACGTGGAGCCTGGTGGATGGGCCTTTGAGCGGCAAAACGACTTTTATCCCGATGTGGATGATACGGCAGTGGCCATAATTGTCCTGCTCAGGTTGCTGCCTGCCCTACAGGGCTCCGGTCTGCGAAGCCGGGTTGATCTGGCTGTACGCAAGGCAGTGGCCTGGATGAATGCCATGCAGAGCTCAAACGGCGGCTGGGGTGCCTTTGACAAGGACAATAACAGCCGTTTTATTACCCTTATTCCTTTCTGTGATTTCGGCGAGACGCTGGATCCACCGAGTGTTGATGTGACAGCCCACGTACTGGAGGCCCTCGGGCTCCTGGGACGGGGGATGGATGATCCCGTTGTTGCCCGGGCCTACAGATATGTCCGGTCGGAACAGGAAGAAGATGGTAGCTGGTTTGGCCGCTGGGGGGTCAATCATATCTATGGAACAGCCGCGGTCCTGCCGGCCCTGGAGGCCATCGGCGAGGATATGAATGCGCCCTATGTGCAGAAGGCGGCCCAATGGATCGTGGACCACCAGAACCCGGACGGTGGCTGGGGCGAAAGCTGCGGCTCTTATATGGATATCACACTCAGAGGATGTGGACCCGGTACCGCGTCACAGACCGGCTGGGCCCTCATGGCCCTTGTAGCCACGGGATCCCATGCCTATGACCAGGTGATTGAACAGGGGCTGGCATGGCTGCTGGCAACACAACGCGCTGACGGCACCTGGGATGAGCCACAATATACCGGCACCGGTTTCCCCGGCTACGGGATCGGCGAACGCACCGACATTGCCAAAGCGGTGGATAACCTGGATCAGGGCAGCGAGCTTGCCAGAGGTTTTATGCTCAACTACAACATGTACCG
>JAUWHV010000019.1 GCA_030605675.1 Deltaproteobacteria bacterium
CTGAAAAATGAAGGATGCTTCATAGTTATCATGATTTGTATAGATGATTCAAACAAGTTCAAGGTCCTTGCCGCTATCTATTCCTTTTATGACCGGTTCCTTAAAGGCTTTTCCCTGGCTTGCAGGCCGGGTTGCCATGTCTGTTGCACTGTAAATATAGTTGCCACCTCACTTGAAGCCGGACACCTGCTATACTCTTCTTTTTTTGATAATCTCGATCTTAAGAAGTTGCTGTACTCAGCGACAGCGAGACCGATTTACAGCCCGAGCCTGAGCACTAATCAAATAGCGGATCTCTGTCTCAGGCAGGAGGAGATCCCGTCAGACAGAGTGGAACATGGGGAAGGGTTCTGTCCATTTTTGGACCGGGAAGGACTTTGTAGTGTCTATAAGCACCGTCCCTTTGCATGCAGGGCAATGTCTTCAAGGGAGGTCTGCCAATACGGTGGCGAGGCGGATATGGAGCCTTTTCTCGTTACAGTGAATCTTGCCATCTACCAGATCATAGAGCACCTGGACAAAGAAGGGGTGTCTGGAAACCTGCTGGACGTATTAAGCGAATTGGTAAATAATCGGTTTGAAAGTCCTGGTACGGTAAATGGGCTTATCTCAAACAGGGCTTTGCCTGGTTTTCTAGTGTCTCCCAATGAACAGGAACGATTCAGGGCATTCATGCGTGGTCTTACGGATTTTCAGGTTGGAGATACTACCCTGGGAACCCTGATACATGATTCCGCTCAAAATGCTCCAAAATCAGGTCAAGGATTAAAGCTCAAAGCTCGAAGCTCGAAGCTAAAAGCTAAAAGCTAAAAAAGCTATCTTAATCAACTCCTTTCAGCTTTCAGCTTCAGGCTTTCAGCTCTTATGCAACGCCGCAGATTGGGTTTTTTCAGCGGAATCCAGGGACAATACATCAGGCTGATCGCAACCAGCCAGCCAGGCTCAGGCCAAAGTAAGTCAAAAGCCATCCAATAAGGAGCGAAAGAGGTATTTTCCTGTTGCTAGTCCAGGGTAGCGATGAGAAGGCGATCACCGGTATCAGTGGATACAGAATTCCAGCTCCGAGTGGCGGAAAGTGTCGTAAGAGTTCCTGTACTCCCAGAAAGAACCACGGGCCCTGTATCAGGTCAATATTTTTTCCAGGGAGGTCTATCGGGGCGTGAAACAGAATGGCCACTGCAATAGAACCGGCGAGAATGCTCAGAAAAATCTTCCGGCTCAGGATCACGCGACGGGTGTGATACCAGGTGCCAAGCCCCCATAACAGGGCGGTAAGGAGCAGATGCAGGAGGTAGATACGGCTTAAACCCTCATCTGTGCTCGCCATCAGGAAACGGTTGAGTCCTGAGCCAATCAGTGGGATTTTCAGCAGGAGGTGCTCGGCAATTGTGCCCGCAGCCTGACCTGTTCCATCATACCGCAGAACATATCCGGTAAACAGGGCAAGGATACTCATGGGGATGGTAAGGCTCAGGACAGTCCACTGTCTGCGACCTAAGGGCCGGATAGAGATTTTTGGCAGATCATCAATGCTTTGCCATGCGTGATAAATAAGTAGAAGGAAAAAGGCCTGGCTGGTCCAGAAGTGCAGGGCCCTCCAGAAGGCACCAAAGGGAAGTATTGCTTCTATGGCGACGCTGGTTACAAAAGGGTCTGCCACCTCGTACTGGTAGGCCACAACAAAGCCCGAGCCTATAGATGCCAGCAGTGCTGCAATAGTCATCTCGCCGACTTTGTCAAAATTTAGCATTGTAAGAACTCAATATGAGCGATTAGCCTTGTATGTTTCTTTTACCACTACGAGGTATTTTCACGGTAAATTGAACCGCGAAGACGCTAAGGACGCTAAGAAATACTTTTTATCCAGCCGGTAACGGTCCGGCTGGATAAGTATCTTCTTTGTGTTTAACTTTGCGTTCTTGGCGCCTTAGCGGTTAGCTATTAGTTTAATGATTATCGGTTTGCCGCCCTGTCAAGCAGGATGCCTTACTATTACAAAATTAGGGAACCATTTTTCAAAGCTAAACGCTAATGGCTAACAGCTAATCGCTTAACTTAGGTGTAGGTTCAAAGGTTCAGGGTTCACCGTTCAGGGTTACTTTCTCCCGTTGACTTTGCGAGAATTCTTTTCTGTAATCTCTTTGCCCTCTTGCCGTAGCGCTCTTCCTCACTATAGATACAGCCGCAATATGGTTGCCTGTAGATCCCGAGTTCTCTTGAGATCTCTATACCCTCTACCCAGCCATTACGAAAGTCCTGGTAATAGAATTCTATTCCGTAAGCAGAAGCAAGCTCTTTCCCAATGTCACGGATAAGTTCATGTCTCTGGTAACGGCTGTAAAGGAGGGTTGTGCTGAAGGCGGGCAGGCCAAGTTCCGCGGTCTTTTTGGCAGTAGCTTCCAGACGAATGCGGTAACACACTGGACAGCGCTCATCCGGGTCCTGTCTTGTCCCTATTTTGTTCAGCCAGTCTCTAAGGCCATATCCGGATTGATCCCAAAGCACCGGGAATTTGAACTTTTCCGCAGCTATTTCCAGGGCCTCGACCCTGCGTTCATACTCCCTGAAGGGGTGGATATTGGGATTGTAGAAATAGACAAGGGCCTTGTTGCCCTCTTTTTGGAGCTCTTTGACCGGGTACAGGGTGCATGGCCCGCAGCAGGTATGAAGTAAAATTTCCATAGAAATATAGGCGTTCAAAGGTTCAGAGTTCAGAGGTTCAGGGTTCACCGGAAATCTGAACCGTTGAATCCCTGAACAATTACATAAAAACAAATAGTAGAACTAAGTGATGACAGGGTCAATATGTGCTTGAATGGAGTATAATCAGTTGGAATTGACTGTTGAAGATTGACAATTCCAGCAATCATCAATCTTCAATCTTCAATCTTCAATCAAAATGCTAAGACTTTATCCGCCTCCATGGACAGCTCGTAGAGGTCATCCATCCATCCGATTGGGCAAGTGCTTGATCCCTCCAGACCGTGGGATTTCGCGCAGACGCCTCAGACATAAAAATCTCCCTCGAACTTGTTGATTTGCCCCATCACGTCAAAATCTTTGCTTCCGCTCTTTTCAAAACAGACGCCTTTCCCGAGCATAAATACACTGATTTCATCACCTTTTCCGACGCCGAGATTTGCCAGCCTCATCGCATTGTAAATGCTTTCGCCGTCCTCAGTACTGATAATTATCAGGACATTCCTCATGGGACCTCCTTGTCAAATAAATGCGTTCCCTGGAATTTTTTAATGGCTTGGATCACAAATTCCGGAATTTTCGACCAGTTAGTAAAAATTTAGGTAAATTCTCAATAAGTCTGGGTAAATCATATTTTGCGACTATTCACTGGATTCCTGCTTTCGCAGGAATGACGGGCATTTACATCCAAACGTCATTCCGGCGAAAGCCGGAATCCAGACATCTTACCCTGAGTTATTAGAGAAGTTACATATTTAGTACGAAATGCAAATTTCGTCAATTTGATCAAAACATTCAAATTAAGTGGTTTAACATTCATAATTAAACGTCTCGGAAATTCTACAACTCGTTGAACTTACAGGGGGTTGTTGAGGCTTGGATTTTTACCAGTATTCCACCATTCCAGTATTCCATCATTCCAATTGGGGCGAAGCCACTAAGTCCCTATACAACCGCATAACACAAAACCACTATATGTTGTGGTATATTTTTTCTTGACATACAAGTTATAGTATCCTATAATTACAAGCTCAAAAAGCTGGTTCTATCAGTTGCAGGTTTCCGGTGATAAAGACATGGCTGTTGATCGAAATCTGAAAAAAAAGAAAAAGCGCGAACAGAAACGGACGGCGCGGCGCCAAGCAAATGGCCGCCTGTTCCGCCGCGAAAAACTGGAAGAGTATAGCTGGTACGCATCCGAATACTACCATAGTGAAAAATATCGAATCGCCTTTAACTGGGCCATGAAAGGGCTCAAACTCCACCCGGGCCATGAGGTGAGTTATAGCATTGCACTGAGGTCCGCTGAAGTTTTAAAGGACGATTCGATGATCCTGACCGTGCTCCGGCACGGCTGGAAACATGACTTGATTTCCAGCAAACAGCAACTATACGTACTGGGAATTTTGGCTTTTGAACAAGGAGACTACGGTCTGGCCAAGGAATCCCTTGAAACTTTGCTCCAAAACCCGGCATCCCTGTATGGAAGACTCTTAAAAAGGGATCAAAAAACAGCACAAAGGTATCTGGAGTTTTGCCGAAACAGGGAACGTTTAAAGCTCACGGAACCTAGTGATTCCTCCATAGGATCTTCAGCGGAAAAGAAGGGTCAAGAGGAGGTTCCAGCAGCCGTTGCGGAACGTTCCTTATCAGAGGAAACGAAAAAGAGAGAAGCGCCCAAAGAACAAGCAGAGGACATTCCTGACCTGGAGATTGTCTATGAAATCGACGAGGAACCGGTTCTTCGTGTCATTAGGGAACATCGCACCAGCGATGCAGCCATGATGGATCTGGCACTTAGTGCCTACAATCTCTCTTTCCGTGCCTCATACGATCAACTCATTTGCCTGCCTACAACCAACAACGTTCAGTCCCTGTGGTACCAGGAAGAGAGCGCTCGAAAAATCATGAAGACCTTTCGCGGCAGAGCTATTCTGGCAGATGAGGTAGGTCTTGGAAAAACGATCGAGGCCTGCCTCGTGCTGAAAGAATATATACTCCGCGGTCTGGTTAGTTCGGCATTGGTGCTCACGCCCAGTTCTCTGGTCAATCAATGGCAAGAGGAACTTCGCGAGAAATTTGGGCTTTGCTTCGTGACTTCAAACGATCCCGTGTTTCGGGAAGATCCGGACCGATTCTGGAAGGAACCCTTTCTGTTGGTTTCCATTCACTCGGCAAAAGGAAAACGTCATTTTGATGCTGCAACAGCTCGCGCCTATGATATGGTGATCGTGGATGAAGCGCATCACCTGAAGAACCGCTCGACCCTCAACTGGAAGCTTGTAAATGCCATTAAAAAAACCTTCTTGCTCCTTGTCACTGCCACGCCCGTGCAGAATAATCTTGAGGAACTTTACAATCTGGTTACCCTTTTAAAGCCGGGTCATCTCAAGACGCTGAAGGCATTCAAGGATGAATTTGTGGCCCGAGGCAACCCCACGGACCCGAAAAACAGGGAGAAACTGAGACAGCTTCTGAAAGAGGTCATGATCCGAAACACCCGTTCTGTCACGCAGTTGCACATCCCGCCCCGCTTTGCTTCTACCATTCGAATTGACCCGTCGCCCGCCGAGGAAACCTTCTACCAGGAGATCAGCCGGTTTGTGACGGAGCAGGCCGCTCAGGGTTCTTCGGCCCTTTCCAAAATGGCGCTTCGCAGGCTTCTGGAAGCAGCAGGATCTTCTCATTTTGCATCGCTGAAGATGCTGGAAAAGATAAGCCTCCAGGGTCTGGACGGGACAAGCAAACAGGCAAGAGATTTGTTGGAAATGGGCAAATCCATTCGGATCGGAGGAAAAATCCGGCGCGTGATCGAGCTTTTGCAGGCTTCACCGGAACAGAAGATTGTTTTTGTTAATTATCTTGCGACACTGGAGTATTTCCATCAGCTCCTGAAAGAACACAAAATGCCTCATGTGGTCTACCGTGGCGGGATGACCACGGCCCAAAAACAGCAATCCATCCGGACGTTCCAGGAAGGGTGCCCTATCCTTCTATCCACGGAGACCGGAGGAGAAGGACACAACCTGCAGTTTTGTCATGTAATGATCAATTTTGATCTGCCCTGGAATCCCATGCAAATCGAGCAGCGCATCGGCCGCATCCATCGAATCGGACAAAAGAACGAGGTTCAGATCTACAATTTTTGTTCTGCAGGAAGCCTGGAAGACTATATGCTGGAAATCCTGGACCGAAAAATCAACATGTTCGAGTTGGTGGTGGGAGAGATCGACATGATTTTGGGTCGCCTTCAGGGAGAGCGTGAATTCAGTGACCTTGTCTATGAACTCTGGGTGAAGCACCCCGACGAGACGGAAAGACAAAAGGCCTTCAATGCCTTGGGTTCCCGGTTAAAACGGGCCAGGACATCCCACGAAAAGAGCAAAGAACTGGATGAAAAACTTTTCCAGGAAGACTTTGGAGTGTAAGAATGGATTCTGTCCCAGAACTGCTTTCCTTTGCAGCGCACGTATTTGAAAAACACGGCGGAATGGCTGAACAGGACGACAATCACGTGATGGCCTTGCTGCCACCCGGTCTGGCACGTTCCCTGGATCTTCCGGAGGAAGTTCAATTGGGAGGCGGGGCCATGCCCCTCCTTTACGGCAGCCCTGTTCTGGACCGGCTCATCCGCGTGGCTACAGAAGAAATCCCCTTGGTTTTCGGGCGGATCGAGGTGCCATATCTGAAAAAGGCAGGCTTCGATCAGCTCATCGGGCAAGACATTGTCTTCACAAACGGGCAGGCCCGAGTGACGAGTCGTGCGGAAGCCCGTACTTCTTATATGGTCTTAACCTGCCGGTATGTTGCGTTGAGTGACGAACGGAAAGAAGGGCTGGTCGAAGTAGGAACGCACGAAAGTACCGGTGCAATCATTGAGGACATGGAGACGTTGTGGCCAAAGTTCAGCTCTGAAATCTACACCCCGGGGAAAGTCCCCCCACATTTTCCCATCCATCTTGAAAAGGCAGTCGCTAACGCCATGCAAAAGGCCCGGATCCTTGCGGAAGAAAAACTGATCGACTTTATCAACAGTATGCGACGGCGACTCCGCCGGGACGTGAAAAATACAAGAGAATATTATGAAGCCTTGAGAAAAGAAATGGAAGCAAGCCTTTCCCGTCACAATCTCAGTGAGGCGCAGCGTCAGGAAAGAATCGCCAAAATCGAGGACCTGCCCAGGGAAATGGCTCAAAAAATCGAGGACCTGCAACAAAAATACAAGATACAGGTCCGTTTAAAGCCATGTGCCGCCCTTCGGTTTCTCGTGGACGTTGTCTATGTTATGGTCGAAATCCGCTTCCGCAAACACACCCGCACCATCCACCTCATCTGGAATCCGCTGTCTCGCCGTCTTGATCCTTTGGTGTGTGAGCGTTGCCATAAGACGATACGAAGCGTGCATCCATTTGAAGAAAATTCCCGGATTCGGCTGTTCTGTCATTCCTGTGCTTAGGAAAACGTCATTCACAACAACCCGCCTGGCTTGATGCTGGTTTATATCTGCTTCCACTTCCCGCTTTCAGGCTCTATCCAGGTCCCTTCGGGTGCTGTCTTTTGCCATTCTTTTGCAAAGATCTCCCGGACCTTCGCAAGCTCTGAACCAGGTATGTTAAGGGCCTTTGAGACGGCGCTGTACAGGGCGGTTCTGTCTGAGTTTTCAGCACTGACCAGGCGCTTGACTTCCGCCCGGGCTTTCAGATTGATAGAACCTGTATCCCTTATTACCAGCAGGCCCTTTGCAGACTCTCCTATAACACCCTGTTTAAGAAACGGCGCCAACTGAGTATATCGCGCCTTCATCCTTTCCTTTATTTGTCTGATTGTGGCATTTGATATGGCAAGCTCCTGTTGGGCATAAGCCGTACCTATAAAGTTCAGAAAAGACTGCGGCTCTCCGGCGCCTGTATCTGCCGGATCTTGACTTGACTCAAGGCCCCTCACATCCTTTGCAATTTCCTCTGCAGCCTGTCTTACCTCTGCGGCTGGAAAGTAGATATTTACAGTTACACAGGCAGTAAAGACTATTACGGACAACATGAAAGCAAGTTTCAGATTAATTTTAGGCATTTGTTTACCTCCATTATTGGATTGATGATTGTTGATTGCTCTTGCGAGCTACCTCTCGGACCAACTGCCATACTTCAATATCCTCAAATTTAAGCGGGGTATGATTTAGGGGAGTATGACATATGCTCCCCCATATGCTCCCCTCGTTCAATTTTCATCGCCAGTGATTCAACCCAACGAACCCAATAACTCAACGAACCCTTGAACCCTGAACCCTGAACCCTGAACCCTGAACCCAGCTTACTCTTGTTCAGTACGGGTAATCCTTTTTAATCTATCCAGCATGTCTTTGAAAGAGATCTTGCCATTAGGATTTCTGTTTATGACATCTACCCCTCTGATAAAGCCCCTTTTCACCAGGTATTCCTGCCCGTCTTTTTTTATCAAGCCGTGGAGTGTGAACAGGTCATTTTTCAGGCTACACGACATGCCTATCCGGCGGTAGGGATATTCCTTGAACATACGCCCGAACAAGGGAATCGATCCGCCTCCACCCAGGACTGAGATCTTTTCAACTGCTTCAAGGCTAATCTTTTTAGGACCAGGGGCACCGGGATCATTCTCCATCACTAATTCAAAGGACTCAGGCTGACCACCACTCATGATGAGGTTATCAATATGTCCGGTCAGTTTTCCGGTTATTCGTCCGAAGTGCGCGGCGTCACTTAGTTGCGCAAGATCCAGGCCATGAAAGACCACGTCAGCACCAAAACGGGGCATTGTGGCAAGAGGCTCTACCCAGATGTTCTGAAACCTGATTCCGCCCCCGGCGGTGTTGACCAATATCTCGCCGTTAAAGTTGAGCCTTGGATCACTCCATATACCCTGATCGAGATCAGCCTCAATAGTAACTTGGAGAGGTAGTTCCGGCCAGAGTGCCTTCAGGTCAACACCAATGAGCTTGAGTTCCTTTAGCGTAAAGCTATGTGCCGGCCAATCCCAAGAGATCTGTTTGAGGGAAATCTCTCCTTGTGCAATGGGGATTTTGATTGGTCCGCAACTAAGATTATTTTTGCAAATAGTCAAGGGGATCTTTGTCTTTTCTAAATCCAGTGGAGGCCAGGTCAGTCTGTCCCACTTGATAAGGCCGGGGCGGCATTTATCGGTATTTATTGGATAGGCAAGATCAAGATCCATTCCCTGGATGACATCATGTCCTGAAAAAAAGAGGTCTGTTTTTATTCCGGTGCGTAAACCACCTTGCTCCACCTCAACCAGCCAGGTGCCCTTTGGCACCAGATCGTTCAAAAAGCCGTAATTCACAGAGAACGGTTCCCGGAGGAATACTTCATATGGAATCTCTAACCTGCCGTTGGCCTTAAGGAACTGAATCTTCGGCATTTTCCATTGAGAAAGCTTTACAGCATTGTCATTAAGGCTGTAATCAATGGAGACCTCTTTGGCCATAAGTTCAAACGGTCCGGATACTGTAATTTTGTTGAAAAGCAGTTTCCTTTTATCCAGAGTTCCCATCGTCTCGACACTACCGGCGAGTTGAAAGAGATCCAGAAACCACGGATATACAAGTGCCGCCCCTTTACTCCATTCCAGGTTAGCCCTCCAGGATACGCTTTTGAGAGATCCATCATAATTTGCAAAGAACTCGATCTTTGAGGAGATCCCTTCACAGGCATGGTTTTCGTCCCTGGCCCAGGATAGATCCTTTACGTCAAGGCTCGTAGATACCTGCCACGAATCAGGGGTGACAAATACGTCAGCAATGATATCCCCAAGACCGGACAGGAGGGAACCTTTGAGATTGGAAAAGTCATAGTTGGTGCTTGAGATCCCGGCAATAGCTTCCCATTGATTGCCGTTTTCACCAGGCCAGGAAAGCTTAATGGAAATAGGCAATTCTCGAGGTGCAAAGCCGGCGTCAATGAAGCCATTTTTTAGATCCGGAGACGCCTTCATTTGCCAGGTACCCTGGATCGTGGAGACGCCTGAGATTGAAGATAATCTCGTATCCTTAAGGGCCAATTTGCCTGACACATTCAGGCCCTCGGCCAGGAGGTATCTGATGCCGGCTGATATGCTTACAGGACAAGGTTGCCTGATATTGCCGGTCGAGTCATTTTTTGTCTTTTCCCCTGAAAAGGAAGGAACGATTGAGCAAAGGTCATGAACCGCAAGATCAGCTTCGGCACTCAATCCGTCCATTTGGGGCTCAATCCTGCCGGAAGTCTTGAGGTCATAGGGTGTCCTGTCCTGTGATTTATTGACTATTATTTCCCCCTTTGACATAAGATGAAATCGTGTGGAATTCCAGTCCAGCATGCCTTTCAGGTCACCCTCAGCCTTGATTTCCGGAGTCACCACTGATATGCGGCCTGACAGGGTGGAAGCAGAGGATAGGTCATTTGATTCCTGCACTGAAGACGGAAGTTCGTTTCTGACTATTGAAAGGGCACTGAGGCTTGTCAAAAGAGATGCAGTCTTCAGCTCTATCTCTCCATTTACAATCGAGACCTTGCCCAGCAGCCACACCAAGGTCCTGTTAAACTTGAAGTCGCTGCCGGTTGAAGCTCCTGGAGTGACCTTAAAGTCCGGCTTCTCCAGCTTGATCTCCTTGAAGCCAAAGGGCCAGAGGGAATATTCAACGGATATTCTTTGGATCTCTCCACTGATTTCTTTGTGACTGATGCCGGTTTTTTCAAAAGTGATAGAACCATAACTAGTTCTGACTTCGCTCAGCCTCACCGAATATCCTTCGGATCTCGCAACAATTGGCGCCAATTTTTTTATAAGCAATGGAAGACATGTATAAAGCGAGCCTAACAGCAGTGTTGCTGAAAGAAAAAAAATACCAAGAATCCAGAGGCATTTTCTTTTCTTTGAGGGTGTTTTTACTGATTTTTCAGCCATATTGCTTAGTTATCAGGGCCTGGGTCGGCAATCTCAGACTTGACACTTTTTTTTGACGTCTCTTTTGAGTTATGATAGTCTCTGTCTATTTATCAGGCTCTATGTATTGATAAACAGAATACCTAAAATAATATATGCTTGGGTATTTGATAAATAATTTTTGGCATCCGTCATTCACCAGTTTACACTTTTTTCGAAAAAACGTGTATTATCGAATTGAATGCCGATGTCGAAACTGGAAATTTGAAATTTGAAAT
>JAUWHV010000146.1 GCA_030605675.1 Deltaproteobacteria bacterium
GCATCCGGCTGTCGGCCCAGCATGGCAAAAAGAATTTTCTCCAACCGCTTTGATTCCTGCTTATCCATGATTCCTTTTTGTAACTACTCAGGTGGATAGGCTGAAGGCCGAAGACTGTTAGGAAAAAGCGCATTTTAAAGCCATGTTTGGTGCAAGAACCAGATATTTTCGCCAAAGTACGGCAATCGTGCTCTTCTGACCCCTTCAGCCTTCAGTCTAAACCCCTTCAGCCTGACTACGTGAGTAGTTACGTTTAATATATCATAAGGAGAATGAAAAAAGGATAGAAAAGTGCGAACAGAGAATTTAGGAATTTAGGAATTTGAAAAGCTACTGTTGTATACAGGATTTTTTGTTACGTTTGAAAATTACAAAATAGTGCAGATAAACATGTGCGCCCGGATTTCTTGAGAAGTTACGGGATCGAAGATATGGTGTTGATATTAATTCCTCAATTCCTCAATTCCTCAATTTTATTTATATACTTATTCTGAAAGATCTTGGTTGCCTTAGCGATAACAAGTAATTACCCTGAATAAGATGCAAAGAGGCAAAAGACGAACATCGAACATCGAACGTCCAACGTCGAATAAATTAAAAGCAAAGGCATTTTTGGATAGTAGACTATGAATGTGGATAAGAAGGCCTTGGAAAAACCTTGGGGCGGTAGATTCCTGGAGGCCACTGAAAAAATGCTAGAGGAGTTTTCAGCCTCTGTCCACTATGACCGCAGACTGTATCGCCAGGACATAGCCGGCAGCAAGGTCCACGCCCGCATGCTGGCAAGACAGGGGATTATCTCAGATAAAGACGCAGACGCCATAATTAAGGGCCTTGGCGAGATAGAGGAAGAAATCGCGTCCGGAGACTTTGTCTGGAGCCACGAGCTTGAGGATGTACATATGAACATCGAGCAGGCCCTGGTTGAGCGCATCGGAGATGCCGGGAAAAGGCTCCACACTGCCAGAAGCCGTAATGATCAGGTTGCTGCAGACATCAGACTTTACCTGAGAGAAGAAATCGATCGCCTGGATGGACTCCTTTCATTGCTGCAGGAAGCGCTTTTGCACCAGGCAAGGGCCCACCAGGACCTGATACTCCCTGGCTACACCCATCTCCAGAGGGCACAGCCTGTTCTTTGGCCACATCACATGCTGGCCTATTTTGAAATGTTCAGGCGTGACAGGGATAGGCTCCAAGACTGCAGAAAGAGGGTAAATATTTGTCCCCTTGGAAGTGCGGCCCTGGCCGGAACCGGCTTCCCGATAGACAGGGAATATGTGGCTGAGGAGCTGGGCTTCCACGGAATTACTGCTAACAGCCTGGACGCTGTAAGCGACCGGGACTTTATTATCGAGTTTCTGGCAACGGCAAGCATTGTAATGGCCCATTTGAGCAGGCTGTCTGAAGAACTGATTCTGTGGACCTCTGCAGAGTTCAGTTTTGTGGATCTGCCTGACAGCTTCTGTACCGGCTCAAGCATCATGCCCCAGAAAAAGAATCCTGATGTGCCCGAACTGGTCCGCGGAAAAACCGGCAGGGTCTACGGCCACCTGATGTCTCTTCTTACTATTATCAAAGGCCTTCCCCTTGCCTACAACAGGGACCTCCAGGAAGATAAAGAGGCCCTTTTTGACACGGTTGACACTGTATGTGCCTCAGTGGAGATAATGGCTGCCCTGGTGGCCAGGCTGGTCCCAAGGAAAGAGCATATCTCCCGGATCGTGACACAGGGTTTTCTTACTGCCACTGACCTTGCTGATTACCTTGTGAAAAAAGGTATGCCTTTCAGGCAGGCACATTCAGTGGTCGGCAAGGCGGTTTCCCAGTGTATTTCCCAGGGCAAAGAGCTTACGGATATGAGTCTTGAAGACCTAAAGGCCTTTTCTTCTCTTATAGACGAAGATATATTTGAGGTGCTGTCAATAGAGGGCTCTGTGGGAACAAGGCGCTGTCCGGGAGGCACAGCACCTGAGCGAGTAGCTGAGGCACTGGCAACGGCGGAGAAAAAAATGACACATGGATAATATCATCGGGATAATTTCTTGGAAAAGGTTAATCATTTTTGCCTTTTGCATCTTACTGGCGTCCTGTGGGCGCAAGGCACCTCCTGTCCCTCCTGGTACGCTTCGGCCCAAGGCTATCAAGGACTTGAGCTATAAGGTTATCCCGGAAGGCATCGAGCTAAAATGGAGTGTTCCTGTAAGAAACAGAGACGGCAGCCCCCTTGTCAGGATCAAGGGCTTTAGGCTGTTGAAGGCAGAGATACCGCTTGAGGAGTATTGTGAGGGGTGCCCTCCACCTTTTGGGCAGCTTATTGAGGTCCCCTTTGATGCAAAACCGGAAAAAGCAAGGAAGATGGTCTATGAAGACCGGACCGTGCGCTCCGGCACGCAATATATATACAAGGTTTGCACTGTAAAGGGCTGGCTGAATGTCAGCGATACGTCAAATCAGGTCTCTCTGGCCTGGCACGTTTTGCCATCTGCGCCTTCAGGATTAATGGTTCAATTAACCAAAGAAGGGATTTATCTCTCCTGGCAGGCGCCTTCTAAATGGACAGATGGTAGGCCTGTGGACAAAGAACTTTTATTCAGGATCTACCGGGCCAGAACAGGGACGGATAAATGGAAGACCCTCCCCGGTTTAGTGAATTCCACAGGCTATCTCGATCTCTCGGCAAAAAAGAGGGTCCATTATCAATACAGGGTGGCGGCAGTTCTACCCTATCATGGCACTGAGATTGAGGGACTCCATACGCCTGAAACCACAGTGCAGCCGACAGATATTATCCCGCCGGCAGCACCTGCGGGCTTGGTTGCTGTCCGGTCTGCCGATGGAATTGAACTCTTTTGGCAGGAAGAAAAAGACTCTGATATTTCAGGCTATATTGTATACAGAAAAGGACCGGATGAACTAATAGACAAACTGAACAACAAGCCCTTGCCTGTATCCGGATTTCTGGACCGGACTATTTTGCCCGGTGGACTATATTCGTATTGGGTAACTGCAGTGGACAAGGCAGATCCGCCAAACGAAAGCCCTTTGTCTGATATTGCAGAGGTGGAGGTTCTCAAAGAAAAGCCGTAACCCTTTACGGCTTGAAACTTGAAATTGGAAAGTAGAAATTTGGGTAAATGGAACAAAAAGGTCCAGAACATCGTAGGCTATCAGATAATACAATCATCATCAATAATACAAAAGCATGAAGGCCAAATTTCCAATTTCCAATTTCCAATTTCAACGTTCAGTGAACGTCTACGAGAAACCTTATAAACAATGAATCACTTCAATTATAAAGACAAAGAACTATACTGCGAGAACATACCGGTAAAGGAGATAGCCGGTAAGGTAAAGACTCCTTTCTATCTGTACAGCTCAGCTACCCTGACCCGTCACTTCAATGTCTTTGATAGGGCCTTTTCCGGGCATCCGCACTTGATATGTTTTGCTGTCAAGGCAAACAGTAACCTGGCTGTATTAAATCTCCTGGGGAAATTAGGGGCCGGCGCTGACATTGTCTCAGGAGGGGAGCTTCACCGGGTACTCAAAGCGGGAATTCCAGCAGACAGGATCGTTTACTCCGGTGTCGGCAAGACCGAAAAGGAGATCCGCGAGGCCGCAAAGGCGGATATCCTCATGTTTAATGTGGAGTCTATGGAAGAGATGGATGCCATCTCCAGACAGGCGCGACGCCTTAAATGCCGTACCAGGGTCTCTTTCAGGGTAAACCCTGATGTGGATGCAAATACCCATCCATATATTTCCACTGGCCTTAAGAAAAACAAGTTCGGCCTGCCCATGTCCCAGGCCTTGGAGGCTTATAAGGTTGCATCAGACAGAGATGAGCTTGATGTAGTGGGGATAGACTGCCACATAGGCTCTCAGCTAATCCAGGTTGAGCCCTTTGTGGACGCAATAGGGAGAATTAAGTCCATGCTTTATGAGCTTAAGGGCTTTGGAATAAGACTCAAGTTCATAGATATAGGTGGCGGCCTTGGCATAAAATATCAGGACGAAATTCCACCTGAGCCTGACGCTTACGCCAAGGCACTCCTGTCTGAGATCAAGGATCTTCCTCACTGCCTGATTATAGAACCAGGAAGGTCCATTGTCGGCAACGCCGGCATTTTGGTGACAAAGATACTATACACCAAGGATACTGAGGAAAAGCGGTTTTATATCGTTGATGCCGCCATGAATGACCTTGTCCGTCCCAGTCTTTACGAGGCATACCACGAGATCCTGCCTGTAATAGAGACCAACACGCATTTACATCCAGCAGACATAGTGGGGCCCATATGTGAGACAGGGGACTTTCTCGCCAGGGAACGGCCCATGCCGGACCTTAATCAAGGTAGTTTGCTCGCGGTCATGAGCGCCGGGGCTTACGGTTTTACCATGTCTTCCAACTACAACTCAAGGCCAAGGGTCTCAGAAGTCATGGTAAAGGACGATCACTTCAAGGTAATCAGAAAGCGTGAGACCTATGCAAGCCTTTTGCGGGGAGAAACCGTTTGGTGATTTGGTGACTTATGGAGCCCTTTTCTTTTAAAAAAATGCACGGAAGTGGAAATGATTTTATCCTGATAGACAACCGTGAAGGCAAGATAAGGGACTCCCAGGGGCCTGATCTGGCCGCACTTCTATGCAGGCGCAAGTTTGGAGTAGGGGCAGACGGACTTATACTCATTGAGAATTCGCACAGGGCGGATTTCAAATGGCATTTTTTCAATGCCGATGGCAGCAAAGCGGAGATGTGCGGAAATGGCGGGCGTTGTGCAGCCCGATTTGCCTATATGACAGGCATTGCCCCGCGGAAACTCAGCTTTGAGACAGAGGCAGGAATCATACACGCAGATGTCAAAGGATCCACTGTAAAGCTTCAACTCCCCCAACCGAAGGACCTCAATCTGGACGTGTCCATAGAGATACACGGTGAGACTTTTTCTCTTCATTGCTTGAATACAGGCGTACCACATGCAGTATATTTTACACCGGACCTGGAATCAGTCCCTATATTCGAGTGGGGACGGCTTATAAGGTTTGATCCCTGCTTTCAGCCCGCAGGCACTAATGCCGACTTTGTTCAAATATCCGACAGACACAATATCCTGATCCGGACCTATGAACGGGGGGTGGAGAATGAGACCATGGCCTGCGGTACCGGGGCAGTAGCCAGTGCCATACTTTCCGCCTGCAAAGACCTGACAGAGAGCCCTGTCAAGGTAAAGACACAAGGTGGCGAGGTACTGACTGTCTACTTCCATCTGGATGGCCAAGAATTCAGGGAAGTTTTCCTTGAAGGAGAAACCGTTCTGGTCTACTCGGGGAAAATCAATACCACTGCCAAATAGGCCCATCAGTTGGAATGGGCTGTTCCGCGGGAATGGGCTGTTCAGTGCTTGATGTCTGCGGGATGGTGGCGGCAACCTGTTCCTTGTCGATTTCTGGTGGCGGATATGGAAAGGTTGAGGCATGGACCGGAAGGGGTTCAGGCGGCATAACCGGAAGTTTCTGAGTATATGATTCTTTGTCTGAAGGCGTAGAAATCCGGTCTGGTTTGCCGGAGTCTTTGTCGGATTGCCTGATCAGTAGGTCAGGATGCATCCTTGCTATTATTAGGTCTTCATCCTGGGCTGTTTCCTCTTGTGACAATTCCCGAGGAGCCTTTTGCTCGTCTTTGGTGTCAGGTTCTGCTGTTACGGATTTTGGACCATTCAGGATATGGTTTGCTGCCTGGGTTGCAAAACCTTCGATCCTGGGGGGTACTTCGTCAAGAGACGCGGGAGAGAAGACAAGAGAAAATAGTGGAGACTTGGAATCTGCCTGCAGCAAGTCCATGTCTATTGTTATGTTTTCCCCTTCTGCGATTATCTTGCCGGTGACGACATAGTCCACTCCGAGCTTGCCGGCCATGTCTCTTGCATCTAGAGGGGAAATAAACCCCTGTCTATTGCCGGTTATACGCTGGATCTCAAGGGAATCCATAACGGAGATGCTGTCCAAGGCCAACCTGCTGCTCAAAACCTCTTCGGTGGCAGGGCCAACGTAGGAAAACGGACCTGCAGAACTGATATCGAATGGAAGCACTGCGACCTTGACTTTACGCTGAGCAGCTTCGAGACTTACAGGACAAAGGGCCAGGGCAATAAACAAGCCCAGCCCGGCCATGAATATTTTTTGAATACTGTTTTTCGTCATGTTTATTGAGTCCTTTCCGAATGACCCGCATCTGGAATCAGTGTCTTATTGAACCAGCTTTATATTTTGTTTTGCGCCCTTGGGATTTGGTATCATAAGATTCTGTTTCTTCATCTTTTCTATCAGGGTGGTCCTGTTCATCTTCAGTAACTTGGCAGCTTGGTTCTTGACCCATCCCGTTCGGTCCAGGGCCTGGAGAATTAAAGTTTTTTCAAGGAGTCCCACAGCAGAACTGAGAGAAAGCCCGTCTTCCGGCAGGGTAGCCATAGATGAATCCGCAACCGGAAGTTGTCCGGCCGACTCCAGGATACTGCTTGGAATATCTCTAACTGTTATCATAGGACCGTTGGCAAGTATCACCATACGTTCTATTATATTTTCAAGTTCCCTCACATTGCCGGGCCAGTCATAGGCTACCAGGCATTTAATGGCGTCCTTTTCTATACCTTCTATGCGTGTTCTCTTACCAGAACAGAATTTCAGCAGGAAATGTTGAATTAATAAGGGAATATCCTCGGGACGTTCTTTCAAGGGAGGTATGTGTATAGGGATCACGTTCAGACGATAGTACAAATCATCTCTGAAGCTACCTTTATGAAAAGCCTTTTCAAGATCAATATTAGTGGCTGCTATAATCCTGACATCGACATGGATGGTCTTGACTCCGCCAACCCTTTCAAACTGCCGTTCCTGCAGGAAACGCAAGAGCTTGACCTGGAGGACCGGGCTCATCTCTCCAATTTCATCTAAAAAGATTGTTCCTTTATTGGCAAGCTCAAACCGACCTATCCTGGTGTTTATTGCATGGGTAAAGGCCCCTTTTTCATGGCCAAAGAGTTCGCTTTCCAGGAGTCCCGCGGGTATGGCAGCACAATTCACAGGGATAAATGGCCTGTCCTTACGTTCACTGTTGTAATGTAGTGCATGGGCGATAAGCTCTTTTCCAGTACCTGATTCGCCGGTAATCAGGACCGTGCTGTCTGCTGTGGCAACTTTTTCTACCAGCTCAAAGACCTCCTGCATGGCCTTGCTGACGCCCACTATGCGATCAAAACCGTGGATGTATCGCAGTTCCTGCCTGAGTGAACGGTTCTCCCTTTTGAGTTCTCTGACTTCAAGGGCCTTATCTACTACAACAATGACCTCTTCCAGTTTGACAGGCTTTGTAAGGTAGTCAAAGGCACCTTGACGCATGGCCTCCACAGCCCCCTGTATGGTCCCAAAACCGGTAATTATTATACAGATGGTCTCTGGGGAATGTTCTTTAAGAAAGCACAGGACCTCCATTCCATTCTTTCTGGGCATGGCGAGGTCAGTGATCACTACATCGAAAAAATTTTTGCTGAATTTATCTATAGCTTCTTGCCCGTCACAAGCTACATCTACGGCAAAGCCATCACGTCTCAAGACTTCCGACATGCTGAATCGAATTTCAGGAGCATCGTCTACTACTAGTATTGATTCGTTCCGCATACTTTCTCAGCCCATTCTGACATTGAGGATATGATTAAATAATTATAAAATTACATAAGGCCTGAGATAGTGTCAATCAATTTATGACAATTTTTTGACACTCTTATATTATTTGTGGTTTTTTTGCTGTTTCACTATTATTTAATTGAGGGATTGAGGGATTGAGGGATTGAGGGATTGAGGGATTAAAATCAATAAGTACCTTCAATTCCTAAATTCACAATTCCTCAATTGTCATTATTTAATTCATGAGGAGTCTCTTCAATGTGTAAAAGACTGGTAACTGTTAAGTTCCTCGTACTTCTTTTGGTTGCTTCAGCTGGCCATGTCCATAGCGCTGGTTTTGCAATAATGCAGCAGGGAACCGGTCCTATGGGTCAGGGGAATGCCTTTGTAGCCCAAGCCGATGATCCCTCTGCCTTATTTTTTAACCCCGCAGGTATAAGTCAGCTTGAAGGCAGTCAAGCCTATCTCGGTTCAACGATCATAGTCCCTAGGGTGAAATATAACGGCCCAAACCACCAGGAGGAGGCAACTGTTGCCAAGATATTTGTACCACCACAAGTGTATTTGACCCAGCAGGTCTCGCCCCAAATCTATTTTGGATTTGGGGTCTTTTCTCCCTTTGGTCTTGGCACATACTGGGATGGAGACTGGGAGGGACGCTATCTCACCACCACCTCAAATCTGGAGACAGTGAACCTGAACCCGAATCTGGTCTATAAAAAGGGGGATCTGGCAGTATCTATGGGATTCAATGTCCTGAGGGCCGATCTCATGCTAAAGAAGAAGCTCTTGCTTGCACCTTTGCCGGACGGCGAACAGAAACTCACCGGGGATACATGGGGTTATGGATACAATCTTGGTCTCCTTTACCGCATAAACAATTCCTGGCAGTTGGGCATGTCTTACAGGAGCAAGGTAAAGTTGAGCTTTGATGATAGTGAAGTGAAATTCGATATGCCTGATTCCCTACAGGGCTATTTTCCGAAAACCAGGGTAAGAGGCGACCTGGACCTCCCACCTTCCCTAACCGGCGGAATCGCCTTTAAGCCGAGTTCTCAGTTGTCCCTGGAATTTGATATTACATGGACTGGATGGTCTACTTATGATGAAATTGAGATCAAGCTCAGGCATCCGGTCGGGTCGCCTGGCCGAGAGTCAAGTATGTTTGTCCAGCCAAAAAAATGGAAAGATGTGTTTGCCTACAGGTTTGGTTTGAGATATCGAGTTACTGATAGTCATACACTGAGGGCCGGCTATATCTTTGATGAGTCGCCTGTACCAAGTTCAACTCTGGACCCTCAACTACCTCAAGGGAATCGCCATATCTATACTGCAGGGCT
>JAUWHV010000179.1 GCA_030605675.1 Deltaproteobacteria bacterium
TTTTTCTTCTATTCCTCCTGCGATTTTGCAGAATTCATCTTTGCTCATTATTTCTTTTACGA
The DNA here is from genome assembly GCA_030605675.1 of Deltaproteobacteria bacterium. GTDB lineage: Bacteria > Desulfobacterota > Dissulfuribacteria > Dissulfuribacterales > UBA3076 > UBA3076. The sequence continues at coordinate 63 of JAUWHV010000179.1, forward strand.
GCAGGCGCTCTGCCACCTTTTCAAGGGAGTCCCGGTGTTCTTCTATTATTTTTTGAGCCCTGGCATTCTGTTTGCTCAACAGTTGTCGTACCTGCTTGTCCACTTCTGAGGCAAGTTCAGGGCTCAAAGGTTCTGTAGTCTGTGGGAAACCAGGTACCCTCAGAAAGGGACTGGTTTCCCTGGAAAGGGCCACTGGTCCAACCTTTTCGTCCATTCCGAAGCGGCATATCATGCTTCTGGCTATTTCCGTAGCCATTTCCAGGTCATTCTGTGCCCCGGAACTCACCTCTCCCATAATTATTTTCTCAGCGGAGCGTCCCCCAAGGGCTACACAGATCCTGTCCAGGAGTTCACTTTTGGTTACAAGGTACCGCTCTTCCTCAGGCAACTGAAGTGTGTAGCCAAGAGCTGCCTTTCCCCTTGGTATGATGGATATCTTGGCGACCGGCGGGGCATCGGGGCAATGAAATGCCACAAGGGCATGGCCGGCCTCATGATAGGCCACGCGTTTGCGCTCCTTTTCTCCAAGACGCCGGCTCTTTCGTTCCGGGCCGGCGAATACCTTTTCAACTGCCTCTTCAACGCAAGTCTGAGTGATCTGTTTTAAACTATGTCTTGCTGCAAGAAGGGCTGCCTCATTCATGATGTTCGCAAGATCGGCTCCGGAGAACCCCGGGGTCCTGAGGGCGATGGTTTTAAGATCTATGTCAGGGGCCAGGGGTTTGCCGCGGGAGTGGACTTTGAGTATCGCTTCCCTGCCCTTCATGTCAGGGGCATCGAGTATTATCTGGCGATCGAACCTGCCGGGACGCAGGAGGGCCGGATCCAGGACCTCGGGCCGGTTGGTTGCGGCAAGCAGGATTACGCCCAGGTTGGGCTCAAATCCGTCCATCTCCACAAGGAGCTGGTTCAGGGTCTGCTCCCTTTCCTCATGGCCGCCTCCCATCATTCCGCTGCCACGGAATTTTCCTATGGCGTCAATCTCGTCAACAAAGATTATGCAGGGCGTATTCTCCTTGGCCTGGTTAAAGAGGTCTCTTACCCGGGCGGCTCCAACGCCTACAAACATTTCAATGAATTCAGAGCCGGATATGCTGTAAAAGGGGACCTCTGCCTCGCCGGCCAGTGCCCTTGCAAGGAGGGTCTTGCCTGTCCCCGGCGGACCCAGGAGAAGCACTCCTTTGGGTATTTTGGCCCCCAATTCCTCGAATTTCTGGGGCTCTTTCAGGAATTCCACTACTTCTTTCAGCTCTTTTTTGGACTCATCGCATCCGGCTACATCGTCGAACCGTACGCCGGTATCTTTCTCCACGGCAATTTTCGCCTTTGATTTGCCAAACGAGAGGAGCCCTGCTCCGGGCCTTCCCATTCCCTTGATCAGCAAAAACCAGAGTCCGACCCAGAAAAGTATCGGCAGGATTGTACCCCAGAAGAGCTGGTCAAGGATACTCTTCTGCACTCCTGAATAATCAACCCCTTTGGCATCCAGTTCTTCTACAAGCTTGGGGTCATCAACTCTTAAGGTACGAAAGAGCACTAGATCGCCTTTTTGCTCAGTCAGTTTCCGGAGCCGGCTAAAAAGTTCCTGCAGGGAAAGCTGTTTTTCCATTGCCGCCGGGGCGTTATCCATGATCTTTTCCTGCTCCAGTCCCTGAAGCTTCGCCTGTAGTCTCTGAAGGCCGGCTTCACGACCTGTGTAAAGTATCCCCCGGATTTCTTCCTGATCCATGCGGATTTCAAGAGTTCTTCCTTCCCTTAACATCTGTTTGAACTGGGCATAGGAAATCTCTCTTGTCTGCATGTGAATCCACAGATTCGGCAGACTGAAGATAAAAATGAGCCCGACAATCCAATAGATAGCGGAAAATATTAGTCTGCGACGTCTTTTATCCATGAACTGTATGGTAGGAACTGGTTAAAGAGGTGTCAAGACAAGGTGAATTTCGAGAGGCATCCTTCATTCACCAGAAAGCGTGTATTATCGAATTGAATACCGATGTCGAAACTGGAAATTAGAAATTAGGGAAAACACAAAGATGTATATGCATTACCTAATTTCCAGTTTCCAATTTCCAATTTCCAACATAACAAAGTGTAAACTACTTTTGACTTGTCGTGAAGGATGCCATTCGAAAGCTTCTTGCAAAAGGTTCCCCTAGTTTTCCTGAGGGGCCGTGCTTTCTTGTGGTTTATCCCCAGGCATATCCTCAGCAAGGAGATCTTTGTTGACCTTTACCGGATATTTGGCCTTTAGTTTTTCAATGAGCGCATCTTGTAACTGTTGTTGTTTTTCCGTTTGGAGCGTCTGTCTTATCTGGGCTTGAACCTCCGCCAGAGTTTTTGTGCCGGCTGCCTTTTTTTCTTGCACTTCGATAAGATGGTATCCGAAGTCAGTCTTTACAGGGTCACTCAACTCACCTGGCTTAAGAGAAAAGGCTGCGGACTCGAATTCAGGCACCATGCGCCCTTTGGTGAAAAAGCCCAGATCACCGCCCTTGTTTTTGGAACCCGGGTCATCTGAATACTTCTTTGCAAGCTCGGCAAAGTCTTCGCCATTTTCCAGTTTTTTCTTGATGTCCCTGGCCTTTGATTCGGTTTCTGTCCATGCCTTTTCATCCGCCCCTTCCGGGATCTTCAGCAAGATATGACGGGCCTTCACAGACTCTGGATTGGTAAATTCCTCTTTATGGTCTTTATAATAGGTCTCGATCTCGTCATCAGTTATCTTGACCTTGCCCTCTATCTCCCTTTGCAAGAATTCCTGCGCCAGAACGGCGTTCATGATATCCTCTATCTTGGCCTGAACTTCAGGGTCCTGGTCCAGCTTTTTATCCCTGGCTTCCTGGGCTATGAGAGTGATATCTACCCATCTGTCCAGGAATTGTCCTTTCAACTGGGGATTTCTGAGCAAGGCCATCTGCAACTGAGGTGGCAAAGACTGGATCTGAGTCTCAAATTCTTCAAGGGTGAGCTTATAGGAACCTACCTGTGCAAGGATATTTCCCTTTTCATCAGATGCAAAAGTGTTGCTGCAAAGGCCAAAAATGAAGGAAAATCCCACCAATGCCAGGAATATTTTAACAGTAAAGCTGCGTGTACTAAATAGTTTCATTTATTTCTCCTTTTCTATGTGAATTCTTATATGAAATTGTAAACGTTCACGGAACGTTGAAATTAGAAATTGGAAAATTGGCCTTCATGCTTTTGTATAGTTTATTCCACTTATCAAAATCGTACCAGACCATATCTGATAATTTTTCTCCATTTTGTAAATATCCAGTCTCCCAAATTTCTACTTTCCAATTTCAAGTTTCAAGCCATGAACGGCTACCCTTATTTTTTCACAGGCCCTAGCGGATTACAGAACAATGTGCGTAAAGCCCGGACCTTACCGTGGTTTTAGGGGCTATTACTGAGTCCAATCCAACAAGTGTGCCCGGATTTAGTGTCTGAACGAAAAGGCCGTTCAGACACAATTTTGAATTCTAAATTTTGAATTTAAAAACTGATTATACTGCAAAAAAAGCCTAAAACATGATTCCGCTCAAAAAGCCCGAGATGCAAGGCGCTGAAATCAGCTTAAAGCTTAAAGCTCAAAGAGCTATCGTAATCAACCCCTTTCAGCTTCAGGCTTTCAGCTCTTATGCAACGCTGCAGATTGGGTTTTTTCAGCGGAATCATAAACTGTCTTTCAGCAAGCGTTCGGCTATTTCAATATCATATAGATGAAGCGGGGGCTTTCCCCTTCCTTCTTCCTTATAAAAATCGGCTGCCTGCTGAATTGCAGACCATTCAATCCAGCCATGATCATCCCACATGCCGGGATCATCCGCATTCCACATCCTGAATTCTATATTATCAGAGCCGGCTCGAACATACATGCGGATCTTTTTGTTCTCAAGGATTGGATGGTAATATAGTCCTAATTCATCCTGCACAGCTTTCTCCTGAAAATGGATACTTAATGATTTAAAGATACAAGGCAAGTTAAACTTTTGTATCCCAGCGGTCAATACTTGATATTCATAGAGGAGAAAAAAATTGTCTAACGAGTATTCAGCAAAACCTAGGTTTTTCTGGAGCCTCTTGCTACAAAGGTGTTATATAGGATTGAGGGATTGAGGAATTGAGGAATTGAGGGATTGAGGAATTGAGGAGAGGTTAAAAATGACTTATCCGGTTTTTCCACTTAAACAAGATGTTTTTCTTGCTGATTTTCACGTTCATTCCCACTTCAGCAGGGCAACAAGTCCTGATATGCATCCAGCTATTATTAATCGTTTCGCCAAGCAGAAAGGATTATCTGTGGTCGGCACCGGCGACTTCACCCATCCGGGCTATCTTGAAGAATTAAGGGAGGAATTGGAGCCTGAGGGTACAGGACTATATGTCTGCAAAGACGACCCTGAGGGCACAAAATTTATCCTTACTTCCGAGGTATCCAACATCTTCACCCAGGGTGGAAGGAGTCGCAGGATACATACGGTTTTTTTCGCTCCTGATTTCCAGGTGGTAGAAGAGATCCAGGATCGTGTTGGTTCAATAGGGAATATCACTTCAGATGGCCGTCCAATCCTCGGCTTTCCGGTAAAAGAACTTGTCAGAATAATAATGGACGTATCATCTGACTGCTTTGTACT
>JAUWHV010000174.1 GCA_030605675.1 Deltaproteobacteria bacterium
GGCGATTAAAAGGGAAAGGGGGGATGGTGGTTTAAAGTGGGGAAGATGAATAGGATGAATGGATGAATAGGATGGGTGGATGAGTGGGTGGGTGGATGGGTGGTCTAGTTCTGGCTTTCACCTGCAGGGAGGTCTGGCGGGCCTGGCTTTGTGTCATCTTGTGTGTGTTTTTCTGACTTGGTCTCAGTGGTTTGTGTTGAAGTTGAATCAGTAGGGGCTTTTTTTATGGGCCGGTATTTACGCCGGCGTTGGTATTGATTTACGGCCCTATTGTGTTCAGCCAAAGTCCGGGAAAAACAATGTGTCCCGTTATTTCGTGAAACGAAAAACAAATAATCTTTTTTTGATGGATAGAGAGCCGCCCTGATGGATTCCTTGCCCGGGTTTGAAATCGGTCCCTTGGGAAGACCTCTGTTTACGTAAGTGTTATAGGGAGTCATTTTTCTTAGATCTTTCCATCTGAGACGGCGCTTTTTTACCTTGGTTTCCACAAGTATCCCATAGTGGACAGTTGGATCTGCCTGGAGCGGCATGTTTTTTTTCATGCGATTCCAGAATACGCAAGCAATTAGCGGCCTTTCTCTTGACCGCATGGCCTCTTTTTCCACTATGGAAGCAATGGTCACTATATCGTGGATTTGAACACCCAGTTCTTCCGTTCTGCGGCTGAATTCTTCTGAATTCCATACTTCCCGGAAATGATTTACAAAGGTGCGGAGCATCTCACGTGCCGTGGCGTCCTTGGTCAATTGATAGGTGTCAGGGTAAACATAGCCCTCGGCGCTATCAGCCTTTATGCCCAAAGTCCTTAAGATGTTTTTGTCTCTTGCCGCATTGAGAAATGAATCGCTTGATATCAATTTCGCATTTGCAAGAAGGGCATCTATTTGAAACAGGTTATAGCCCTCGGGGATGGTAACCATATATTGGCGGATTTTCCCCTGGACCAGGTAATCCAGGATCTCTACAGGCGATTGGGTTGGAGAGAGCTCATATTCTCCTGCCTTGATTCTGGTTGTTGCATTTTCCCACCAGGCCAGGCAATAAAACGCCCTCTTGGATTTGATTAAGCCTTCTGTTTCAAGTAGTTGTGCTGCTGAGGAAAAGGTGCTCCCTGTGGGAATTAATATGATCTTATTCGTGCCTGTTTCCGAAACAGGTTGTGTACATTCTTTCCAGGTCTGATAACCGGACAGAAAAACTAAATAGAGTAAAACAGGTAACCAAAATTCACGTATTATGCGCATATTACCTAAGTTGAGCGATTAGATTTTAGCCATTAGCAGTTAGCTTTTGGATAAAACCGTTCAACATCCTCTTTACCTCATTGACCTGTTGATTAAGCTAATAGCTAACCGCTAACGGCTAACCGCACAGATCCATATCTTTCGGGCTGATTGCCCCTTCTCGTACGATTTCAGGAGGGTCAGTGCATACATCTATGATCGTGGATGGTGCCCCTCCGGATGTGGGGCCCCCGTCCAGTATATAGTCAGGGGGACAAGATCGTAACTGATCCGCAACTTCCTCGGCCTTATAGGTGGTGGGGTGTTCTGAGATGTTTGCACTGGTTGCGGTCATGGGATTCCCCAGGGTTTGTACCAGGGAATGTGCCCATGAATGGCTGGAGATTCTTACACCCACTTTGGCTGTATCTGCACAAAGTGGCCATGGTAATCCAGGTTTAGCCGGCAAAAGCAGGGTCAAGGGACCCGGCCAGAAGCGCTCCATCAAGGTAACTGCTGCCGGCGGAACCCGGCTGACCAGATGGATGAGATCCGAAGTATCTGAAATGAGGATCAAAAGTGGTTTGTGCCTTGGCCTTTTTTTGATTACATAGATTCGCTCAAGGGCATCGATGTGTTTTATTGAGGCCCCAAGCCCATAGCTCGTCTCTGTGGGAAAGGCTACCACTCCACCTTTCTGCATTATATCTGCAGCTCGTTGAATCAATATGCTGTCAGGTGGTGGGACCATATGATAATTAAAAAAAATACCTGTGCGGTTAAGAAACTACTCAAACTACTCAAACGTTCATGACGAGTGCTTTTTTCGCCCCCAGCCAACTTCTCTGTCCTCTTGATGATGCCTCACAGCATATCCGTCATATAAGCTGCACACGTAATTACAGAAGGATGCTGTGAACGCCTTTTTACAACAATTTTCAGCTTACAGCAAATATGCAAATACGCATGTTTTCCCCCACCGGCCCTAAGTGACATGATGAGGTCGAAACTCGAGGCATTTCTGGATCGCAAGGAAATCAGGGAGGTCTTTGACATGGAATTTTTGCTTAAAAGAGGCGTGCCGCCGGATGCATCTGTTGGTACGCTGAGAGAGGTTCTCAGGCTTATCGATGCCTTGCCCCGGAGAGATTATACCGTTAAGCTTGGCTCATTATTGGAAAAGGAACAAAGGAAATATTATTTTGAATCGCTCAAGAAGCGATTTCCTATTCAGTTATTAAACATGTTTAAATGGTTTAAAAGACAACCGGACAAAATCAAGAGCCCAACGCTGGACTGGGTCCAGGTTGAAGTAACGACCCTTTGCAATGGAGCCTGCATCTATTGTCCCCATACCCTGATGGGGAAACGTTGGACAAACAAACAGATGTCGATAGATCTCTTTTGTAAATTGATCCCTTTTTTCAAATATACGGACATGGTTTACCTGCAGGGGTGGGGAGAACCTCTTCTTAACAACGATATCTTTGAAATGATCCGTATTTGCAAGAATCAAGGCAAACGCACAGGATTTACTACAAACGCCATGCTTCTTACTGAAGATACCATCCGAAAGTTGGTTGATTTGGAGTTGGACATCATCGGTATCAGTCTCGCCGGCACCACAACACCAACCCACAACCAGATCCGTAAAGGGACCGACTTTAATAAACTCGTTTCCAATCTTGAACTGCTGCGCAAGATAAAAGCTGAAAGGAAAACTCATGTCCCGGCGGTGCATCTGGCCTATCTCATGCTCAGATCCAATTTTCATGAACTTAAGGAGATTCTCCCCCTTGCAAAAAGGGTGGGAGCAAAACAGATAGTAGCCGGCAACCTGACTTTGATCATTGATCCGAAACTTACCGCAGAAGCGATCTTCAACGATACACGGCGTACGGACTATTATAGCATCGCGCTGGAGGAGATCAAAGACAAAGCAGCTAGTGAAAACATCATCTTTGATTATCACGGCCCCGGCCTTGACAATGCCTCCGGCTGCTGCCGCGAAAATGTACGCCATGCGTGTGTCATCAATGTTGAAGGTGAGGTCGTCCCATGCGTTCTTACCGATCCGGTTCTTTGTAAAACCCGCGAACCCGGTGACCGTAATCCCCCCTGTTACATCTTCAAGGGTCAGTTTTTCCCGATAAGAGGAATCTCCTTTGGGAACATACAAAACGAAAGCTTAACCCATATCTGGAACAAGAAGGAATACTCCGGCTTCAGAGAGTTTTTCAATCCGAACATAACGAGAAGCTCTGAGCAAATTCTATCAGAAATGCCTCAATGCTGCGTAAAATGTTATAAGAGGCTGGGGGCGTAATGGGCGGTGAGCGAAATCAGGTCCCCATTTCCCACGAAGACAGATACTTCTTTTGCTCCTGAGTGAGTGTGTCTATCCGGATGCCCATGCTCGACAATTTCAGCCTTGCAATCTCACGGTCTATTTCTTCCGGTACGCCGTAGACCTTTTTCTCCCACCCGATATCCTTTTTTAACATATATTCCGAGCATAGGGCCTGGTTGGCAAAGCTCATATCCATGACGCTTGAAGGATGCCCCTCAGCGGCAGCCAGGTTAATAAGCCTGCCCTCTCCCAGGACATATATACACCTTTTATTTATCAAGGCGTGTTCTTCTACATAGTCGCGAATTGTACGCTTTTCTTTGGTTATCTTCTCCAGGGATTCGAGATCGATTTCCACGTTAAAGTGACCAGAGTTAGCTACAATGGCGCCGTCTTTCATCTTGAGAAAATGCTCTTTGCGGATGACGTTAATATTTCCGGTGACAGTGCAGAAGAAATCACCCTGGGGAGCTGCCTCCGCCATAGGCGTGACTTCAAATCCGTCCATGACGGCCTCAAGGGCCTCCAGTGGCTCTATTTCCGTAACAACCACCCTGGCACCCATGCCTTTGGCCCTCATGGCCAGGCCCTTGCCACACCAGCCGTAACCCGCCACCACGAAAATGCTGCCTGCCACAAGCCTGTTAGTGGCCCTGAGAAAGCCATCCAGGGTAGACTGTCCTGTCCCGTAACGGTTATCAAACAGATGTTTGGTATTTGCGTCATTGACCGCCACAATCGGGTAATTGAGCACTCCATCCGAGGCCATTGCCCGAAGCCTGATCACCCCGGTAGTGGTCTCTTCTGTTCCGCCGATCATATTACCCAGCAGTTCTTTTCGCTCGGTATGGAGGGTGGAGACCAGATCCGCCCCATCATCCATGGTGATTTGCGGTTTTGCGTCACAAACCGCTCTCAAATGATTATAGTAGGTATCATTGTCCTCGCCTTTAATGGCAAATACCGGGATACCATCGTTCTTGACCAGGGAGGCCGTCACGTCATCCTGGGTGCTGAGAGGATTTGAGGCGCATAAATACACTTCAGCACCCCCTGCCTTCAGGGTCTGGACAAGGGAGGCGGTCTCAGTTGTGACATGCAGGCATGCCCCGATACGGATCCCTTCAAGGGGCCTATCCTTCAGAAAACGCTCCCTTATCAGGTTCAATACAGGCATGCTCTTGGCAGCCCACTCAATGCGCAGGAGTCCGGCCTCTGCCAGGCTTTCATCCTTAATATGATAATTCATGCCTTTATCTCCTTACAGTCCCGCCTGTTCCTTGAGAGTTTCCACCATGTCCAGGCGCTCCCAGGTAAATTCCGGCTCAGGTCTGCCGAAATGACCATATGCAGCCGTCTTCTTAAAGATCGGCCGTCTCATGTCCAGGTAATCAATGATGTCCTTTGGTTTAAAACTGAAATTCTGTTCTATGAGTTCTACAATCCGCTCCCGTGGAATGGCCTCAGTACCAAAAGTGCAGACATTTATGGCCAGGGGCCGGGTAACACCAATAGCGTAAGCTACCTGGACCTCGCATTCCCTTACAACCCCGGCGGCCACCAGATTCTTGGCCACGTAGCGGGCCATATACGAAGGGGAACGGTCAACCTTTGTCGGATCTTTTCCGGAAAAGGCACCGCCACCGTGATGACCACGGCCTCCGTAAGTATCCACAATAATCTTTCTCCCGGTAATTCCACAGTCTGCCAAAGGACCGCCTACTACAAAACGCCCTGTGCTGTTTATAAAAAACTCTGTCTTTCCGGTTAAGTGCTCAGGTGCAACGACTTTTTTAACAACCTCTTCAATCACTGCCTCTTTCACTTCCTTAGTGCTGACTCCGGGGTCATGCTGGGCAGCTATTACGATGGAATGGGCCGAGACAGGTCTTCCGTCCTCATACTGAATCGTAACCTGTGACTTGCCGTCAGGTCTTAAAAAGGGCAAAGTCCCTTTCTTTCTCACCTCTGCCAGACGAAATGCCAGTCGATGGGCATACCATATGGGCATGGGCATGTAGTCGGGAGTCTCGTCGCAGGCATAACCAAACATCAGACCCTGATCTCCAGCTCCCAGGTCGCCTTCACGATCCACACCAAGGGCTATGTCCGGCGACTGTTTGTCAATGCTGGAAACAACTGCACAGGTCTGCCAGTCAAAACCCATGGAAGAATTGGAGTACCCGATTTCTTTTATAGTACCACGGACTACCTGGGGCATATCTACATAGCAATCTGTTGTTATCTCCCCCGCAATCAAGGCCAGCCCCGTGGTTACCAGAGTTTCACAGGCAACCCGGGCATAAGGGTCTTTGTCTAAGATGGCATCCAGAATAGCGTCTGAGATCTGATCCGCCACCTTGTCGGGGTGACCCTCGGTTACTGACTCAGACGTAAAAAGAAAATTCCGCATCATGACTAGATATACCTCCTAAAAAATACCGGCTTTCACCGGCATCCGAGAAATTAATTCTTTGGCGGAGAGGGTGGGATTCGAACCCACGGTACACCTTTCAGCATACACTCACTTAGCAGGCGAGCACCTTCGGCCTCTCGGTCACCTCTCCGTATTGATATTTTTTTGGCGGAGGGAGTAGGATTCGAACCCACGGTACCTCTCGGCACAGCGGTTTTCAAGACCGCCGCCTTCAACCACTCGGCCATCCCTCCAGGCAGAGATCAATCATTGAGCAATTGTTTAACGAATACAAATTACTGACGGCAGTAAATACTGTCAAGAAACGATTCCGGAGACTATATAATATAACCTGCCAGAAATACAAACTTTAAAAGTCCCTATTCAGATTGAAGGTTGAAGGCTGAAGGCTGAAGTATTTCAACCATCTCGCAACGATCGAATGCCCTAAGTTCCGTCCCTAAAAGCCTTCTACCTTCAGTCTATCCACCTGAATAGTTACAAATATATGAACATTTTCTCTTGACAAAAAGAGAATAAATGGAATAAATGAATGAACGTACATTCATTAAAATCCATATTGCACCTGCCTATGAAAACTGCGGACAAGCATGATAAAATTGTACAAGCTGCCATTCGGGTGTTTGCCCGTAATGGTTTTTTCGATTCTCGCATATCAGAAATAGCCAAAGAAGCCAATGTGGCTGATGGTACTATTTATCTTTATTTCAACAATAAGTACGACATCCTCATCACTATATTTGAAGAGGAAATGGGCAAAATCATTGCCAGGGTGAAGCAAGAAATAGCTTCATTTGATGACCCGCGGGAAAAGTTGGAGCGCTTTGCCTATCTCCACTTGATCCTGGTGCAAGAAAATAGAGACCTGGCAGAAGTAATTCAGGTAGAGCTGCGTCAAAGCAGCAAGTTTATGAAGGAGTATCGCAACAAAAGATTTGCCGAATATGTCAACATCATCTCACACATAGTACGACAAGGTCAGGCCCGGGAGATCTTTCTGGCAGAAGTGATGCCCGGGATATTCAAAAGGGCCTTTTTCGGGGCACTGGATGAAATGTCCAGGTTCTGGGTCCTTTCTTACAAGAAAAAATACAGTGTCGCCACAGCCGCAAAGCAAATAAGTGATTATTTCCTCCAGGGGATCCTTGCCAAGGAGGCCCGCGAGGCAGTGCCTCCTCCGAATAGTCGAGCAAGACGTTCCGGCACGCGGAAGAAAACTTGACATCTATCCAGATTCATCCTATTTTTAGATAGTTAAAAAGCGAATCATATCAGCAAGAGTAAACACTGCGGAGAGTCTCAGGGAGGATCTCCGCTTTATTTTTTTACAGTAGAGAAGCCTATGGAAAACATATCTAATGCCTCCAGCCCGAAAGATTGCACATCCTTTATTTTCGAATGCACCGGGCAGAAAGTTGAACCTAAGATAGCCGCGGAGCTGTGGCCCAAAATAATACAACATAAATGGGTGCTTTCCGAAAAATTGGGCCGGGATGTGGGGATAAAGGTGGCCTGCCTGGATTTTATCGATAATGTCGAGCCCATGCATCAAGATCTTCACGATGCACAAAGGATTCAGCTTCTTAAGGCGCTGGGAGCCCAGATGGTCGATCGATCAATCTGGGACACCATATCCGATACTCAGCCGCCAAAACAGATCGTGAATAGAAGAATCATACTACCCTTGACGGCGATAGAACTCGCACGCAAACACGCAGTCATTCCGCCCCGCACCATCATCTTTTTCGGGCCGCCCGGTACGGGCAAGACTCACTTTGTCCGGGCCATAGCAGGTATACTTCAGTGGTGGTATATCGAGGTCAGTCCCAGCACCTTGATGGCCGATGGAGAAGATCGCCTCGGTGCGAACCTGAAAACCTTGATAGAAAAAGCCGGGAATCTCGACGAAGTGGTCCTGTTCATAGACGAATTTGAGGAAATAGCAGGCAGCCGGGATCACGCCTCCCGCATTGACAAATCAATTACAAATGAGTTCCTCAAACAGGTACCCCTGGTGAAAAGAAGGGAAAAAAAGAACCTCCTGGTATGCGCGACTAATTATATCCGGCAACTGGACGCAGCCTTATTACGACCTGGCCGTTTTGATTGCATCATTCCGGTTGGAGGATTGGATGATCAGGGCCGTCGAACTATTTTTGAGCATTATCTGCGCGATACCAATCGGGGCGATGTGGATGTGGACAAGATCATCTCAATGATTGCGCTCTTCACCCCTGCGGATATCGAGTACCTTTTTCTGAAGGTCAGACAACTTGCCTTTGAGAGAGAATACAACAAGGGAGAAGATTACCGCGTGACAACGGAGACATTCGTGGAAATGATTCCTACGGTTCCGCCTACACTCACTGATGAAATCATCGAGGATTTCAAACAGGACTGTGCGAACTATACCAGGTATTGATTCCCGTCACTTGAACCATTTGTTCGAATGATATGTAACTTCTTACTGTCAAGGTTCATCCCGTCAGAAATGCCTCAATGCTGCGTAAAATGTTATAAGAGGCTGGGGGCGTAATAGACTCACAAAGATTCCGAGGGCCCGCGAGGCGCAAAATTCATCGTGTTTTCCATATGAATTTCCGCCTCGAAAAATTCTTCTATCTCGGTGTAATACAACGCGCTGGCATCAATGTAATTTTCATCAATAAAACGAATAATTGGCTCCACCGCCGGCATTTTTTCAACCCATGGGGCCACAATGAACATAAATGCCCAGATAATGAATATGCACAGGAACAGGCGAGCCCATCGCCAGGCTAGAGGTAAAAAGCGTCTCAGCCCCAAACCCGTCCCAACTCCCTTTTGGCTTATTGCAGTTTCCATAGTTAAATCTGTGCGGTGATTTCCGGAAAAATTAGATAGAACATTATGTATGCCATTAGAAGCGTAAGTATCAGATTAAATGACTGGCCGCACACATAGAGAATAAAAGGTTTGCCTCCCTTGAAATATTCTTTCAGTTCACGGAAATTGGTGGCTAATCCTATGCTGACAAAAGCCAGACAGAAGAACCATCCCCTGAAAATCTTCGACATTCCCCTAATAGCTCCATGATCTATTAAAGCATGGGATGCGTCACTGCCAAGGTACTCATACACTACAGAGAAGACAATAGACGCGGTGATAAATCCTAATACGAACTTGGGGAAGCGGTACCAAATTTCCATAGCGCTCACTTTCTGCCCGGGGACACGTTCTACTCGTGCGCACCAGTAAAGAGCCACACCAAAAGCAATTACTCCAATCAGGACGTTTTGGATCATCTTTATGGTGGCAGCCACATAAAGTGCCCGTTCGCTCAAAAAGGCTCCGGCAGCAGCTACAGCGCCAGTGGAATCAATAGTTCCGCCCATCCACGCTCCTCCCAGAATATAGGGCATCCCCACCAGTTTAATGACGGCAGGCATAACAATCATCATAATAGAGGTGAAAACCAGAGAAAATCCGACGGCAAGGGTCAGCTCCTCCTTCTTAGCTCGACATGCGGCGGCAGTGGCTATGGCTGCCGAGACGCCACACACGGACATGTCTGCCGAGATAGTCATATTTAGTGTTTTAGACGGCATCTTGACGATCTTCTGTCCGAATATATAGGTGGAGATGAGCACGGTGGGAGTAACCACCCATGCCACGAAGATCCCCGGGACTCCGATTAAGAGTATTTTCCCAAACAGTATTTCAGCGCCTAATAGCACGAGCCCTGTCTTGATATAATATTCAGTTTGAACAGCAGGCATCACCCACTTAGGCGTTCCCACTGTGTTACTTATAATAAGGCCGAAGAGAATGGCCCATGCAGCGTATCCAATGCCGTAATGTTTCATCGTTGCATTGCCTTCTGCGGTGTAAGCCAGAACAGCCATAAAAAAGACAAAAACAAAGCCCGCCATGAATTTTGTCATCGAATTGCCCATAACCTTCCATCCGATCCCAAAAAAGACGGCAAGAACAATCATAAGACAAATAAGGGATGGTATAAGGTTGTAAGAATGAGCATTGATCTTAGACTTAGCCTTTGAGGCTTTTGTGTGGGCGGCGCGCCATGCATCTATTGCAATGCTTGCTTCAGCATTGAGGGTTTCATCATTAAAGCCTGCGGCAGACGCTGCGTCTTCCGCCGCCTTCGCACTTTCCATGGCTGCGGCCTCTTTCTTCCGGGCGGCTTCGTATTTGACCATCGCCTTTGCCCTGACTGCTTCTGCCGCCTCTTCGTTCATAAAAAGGGCATTCAAAGGGTTTGCGCTCCATTTTTTTGGTTTGCTCATGAAATTCTTTATTTCTTTTCCAAGTTGGGAACTGGTCGCTTTAAGTCCCTTTTTGGCATCCACAGCCTGATACCAGGCAATTGTCTTGAACGGCGCCCTTTGCGATTCCGTCTCCAGTATGGCATTGGCGTTGGCAATAGTTTCCTGCATATTGGCAGGACCCCGCGGAAAATAGATTACAGTGCTAATGATAAGCAACAAAAAACCAAGCCAGATAGCCCAGTAGTCTTCGAGCTTCCAAAAATCAGAAAAACTGCCTCTTGCTTGGCATGTAATGACACCCGCGTTTTGATCCTTTCTTTTTTCCTCTTCCATTTCTACTTACCTCCAAAATGTAGCAGGCTTTTTAATCAGCAACTATTTCCAATGCTAAAGCAATTGAGCTTTTGAAGAAAAACTGATTATGTCAAACAGCTTCGCTTTGCCACTTGTTTCGGTTTATCTTGCTCAAAATTTCTAATTATTCTTCTAGCATATAGCCATCCATAATTGGCATCTGTACATCCATTAAGATAACATAAAAATCATTATTGGTAATTGCTTCAAGTCCATCTTGACCATCAACTGCCAAAACAACTTTATGATTATCCTGTTCTGGTACCATCTTGCCAAATCACGATTTATACGGTTATCTTCTACCAAATTAGACGTAGGGGACGTGAAGTTCCTGTTCCCCGGATCGAGTCCGGGGCAGGCTGTGGCTCACAGCGGACAGATTCGGACTTTTTAGAGGGGGATAAAAAACTGGCGGGCAACAGAAGGTCCTGCCAGGGAGGTTTTAATGAAAGATATCAGGTCAATCAGCCCAAGTACCCAAATTTGCGCTGTTATTGGTAATCCGATTGCGCACAGTCTTTCACCGGCAATTCACAATGCCGCTTTTGCGGAACTGGACCTGGATTTTGTTTATGTGGCTTGCCGGGTCGAGGATGTAAAAAATGCATTGGCAGGCATGCGGGCGTTAAATAACTTCCGAGGTATGAGCGTCACTATTCCGCATAAAATTGAAATAATGAAATATGTGGATGAAATAGCAGAGGTAGATCGCTCAATCGGTTCAATTAATACGGTTATTAATGAACAAGGCAAATTGGTCGGGTTGGGCACGGATGGGCCGGGTGCGTTAAAGTCCATTGTTGATGCAGGAGTAAATACTGACGGTAAAAGCATCTTGATGTTGGGTTCAGGCGGTGCGGCGCGGGCGATTTCCTTTACCCTTGCCAGGAATGCCAAGCTGGGGGAACTGTCGATTTTGGATGTTAGTGAAAATATGCTTCAGCGGTTGACGGCTGATTTAAGGGCCGGCACGGATGCTTTCATAAAATCCGAATTGCTGACCGAGAACTCTCTTGCCGGAGCGATGGAGGATGCTGATGTAATCATCCACTGTACGCCTGTCGGCATGCATCCGAACAAAGATGCCTCCCTGATTCCTGCCGAGTTTTTTAAGCCTGAGCAGGTTATCTTTGATATTGTATATACGCCCCTTGAAACCAAACTACTTACCGAGGCCAAGTCTCGCGGTCTTAAAGTAATTTCCGGAGTCGATATGTTTATCAACCAGGCAGTCTTGCAATTTGAACGTTTTACAGGCGTTGATGCACCTATCGAGGTTATGCGCCGGGTAGTACTGGAGCATTTGGGACCATGAATATAGTGCTGATCGGATATCGCGGTACCGGGAAAAGTATGGTGGGAGAACTCCTTGCCGCGCGCCTCCGGATGCAGTGTATTGGCATGGATGCGGAAATAGTTAAAAGGGCAGGTATGTCAATTCCGGAAATTGTGGAAAAGTATGGTTGGCAGAAATTTCGCGACATAGAGTCTGAAGAGGCCCGAGAATTGGCAGGGCTTGATAATGTTGTAATTGACACCGGTGGTGGAGTTATTGAACGTCCTGAAAATATTGAGGCACTAAAAATAAACTCCTGCATATTTTGGTTGAAGGCATCAGTGGATGCGATCGTTTCGCGAATTCAAGGAGACACTGAACGGCCTGCCTTGACCGCTGGAAAAACCTTTACTGAAGAGGTGACGGAAGTCTTGGAGCAAAGGATTCTAAAATACAAAAGCTCCGCTCAATACGAAATTGATACAGACGATTTAACTCCGGAGCAAGTCGCAGACAGGGTTATTGAAATCTGGCGGCAGGTTAGCACATAGAAGAAAAATATCCAGTAACCGTTCACGGAACGTTGAAAATAGAAATTGGAAATTTGGCCTTCATGCTTTTGTACTGTTCTTCCCAATTTCCAATTTCAAGTTTCAAGCCGTGAACGGCTACGAGAACTTGAAGCCGACGGCAACAAAATATGTAACTTCTCAATAAGTTCTGGCATT